>NZ_JBMLSD010000087.1:10755-25788 GCF_049240685.1 Flectobacillus sp. | reverse complement strand
CAAAGAGTTTTAAAATAACTAAAGAAATACTCTTTTACGAAGCCTACTGGCTAAAGCTGAAAGCCTAAAGGACAACGACTAATTCGCAATTCAGCATTCATACTTACTACCAAATCACAAAAAAGGCGTTCGGAAAATTTGTTCCGAACGCCTTTTTTGTGATTACTAAAATATTTTCGATATCAAGGCAAATAATGCTCTCTCCAAATTTTAATGGGCTAAATGTTGAATTTAGTTAACCACAAAGGGAGGATTTGCGTAAGATATACCAAAATTTAGGATGGCTCAACTTTGGTGCTTAATCAACGTTGAAAACACTTATTATTTTTTAACAACCTTTACTTCGATTCTTCTATTTTTGGCTTTCCCTTCTTCTGTTGAATTTGAAGCTACAGGAACAAATGGCCCCTTCCCATCAAAATCGATACGAATAGCGCTGATACCATTTGTTACTAACATGTTACGAATGGCAAAAGCACGTTTCAATGATAATTTTTTGTTTTGAAGCGTATCTCCAGCATTATCAGTATGACTAGTAATTTTTACTTGAACTTTCGGAAAAGCAGTCATAATTTTAGCCAAATCCTGAACATTTTTGTCCGAACCTGCCACAAGAGTTGATGTATTACCCTCAAAATTCACATTTTCTAATGTAAATACTTGAGCAGGACGGCTTGCAGTATCTGCGACATATTTAGTAAAACGCTCCACAAATGAACCTGGCAAGGTTTCGATAGACTGTCCATTTGGCAATGCAATAGAGGTTAACTTTACCTCTGCGGCCGTATTTGATGAATCGACATTGGCAATTGTTGTATCTTTTGGCAAAGCAGTGGTATCGATTTCGGCGCCAGTTACTTGCTCAACCTGCGTACTATCCACTTCATCAGGAGCACTTGCAAACGTTGACTGCCAATCATAATTAGCCAAGAAGTAAACCGCCGCAGCAACTACTACAGCAATTAAGCCAGCAGGTAGAACCCACTTAGGCAGAGGTTGACGCTCCTCGTCATCTACCTCATAGTTTTTACTTGAATAGGTAACAACATTATCCCTGTCATCTGTGGCTTTGGGAGCCGCAGGTGCAGGTACACCCGGCGAGCGTAGTGGAGCACCAGAGGCAAACTGAACAGGTTTGAGTTCTTGACTCATAAAAGTACTCAAACCCAAAACATCTATCATTTTGACTTGCAAATTCTCAGGCGTTTCGCCTAGCAAATATCCTTTCAGCTCAAGAACAGTATTAGCAAGGGTACTTTTATCAGCATTTTGGCTAGCCACTACTTTCCCTAGTCTTCCAATTACAACTGGCATTACAAAGGCAAGTAATGAAGTAGCGGTAGAGTTACGCACACCTGCAAACTGAGAAATCAAAGTTGCAATAGAACTTTTTTTGTCAGGCAACAGCATACTTACTAGGCTATGCCCTTTTTCTACTACCTTAGCAAAACTCTCAGGGTCATTGACTACACTTGATATTTGTGATAAAATAGCCCCATCATGCCCTCCTTTTTGTATTGCATTCATCAATGTAGTGGCGCCAGCTTCATTAGAAGCTCTTTTCATGATGCCACCAATAATGGTTGGAACAAGTCCTTCAATTGCCAATTTTACTTTGTCCTCTTTTTCTCCTACTAGCGAGGCAGCCTTTGCGCTGATGTCTCCTCCTAATAACTCTTTCAACTCTACTATTAAATTCATATCAAATGTTTTAAGATTATTCTATCGAGATTTTAGATAAGCAATAGGTATGTTTGTATGATAAGGTACACAACAACTCCATTTTTTTGCCCAAAAATACAACCCTTCCTTGATATTTAGTCTATATTTCTTAATATCTTATCAAATCATTTTATCAACGGCGCAGTTGTCTTGATTAATGCAAAAATGAAGTTAAAAAAATGAAATTCTTTCAAAAAAATTTAATTACCAAAACATGAATCTTAACTTTGTGGCTCAATACTTAAAGGGATAGTCTTATTTTTATCTCCAAATACGCTATCCTCAGACGTAATCACAAAAACAATGAAAAAAGTTTTATTTATCGACCGTGATGGAACTATTATCCAAGAGCCTCCTGTCGATTTTCAGGTGGATTCATTAGAAAAATTAGCATTTTTACCAAAAGCCATCTCTAATCTTCGCAAAATTGCAGAGGAAACCGACTATGAATTAGTTATGGTGACCAATCAAGATGGTTTAGGAACCGACTCTTTCCCAGAGGATACGTTTTGGCCTGCTCACAACAAAATGATGGATACCCTTACAGGTGAAAACATCATTTTTGCAGACGTACATATCGACCGTACTTTCGAACATGAAAATGCCCCTACACGTAAGCCTCGTACAGGAATGCTGACTAAATATATGAATAACCCAGATTATGATTTGGCTAATTCTTATGTTTTAGGAGACCGTCTGACAGATATTCAATTGGCGCTCAATTTAGGTGCGAAAGCTATTTATTTGGGCACAAGCCCTATCGAACTACCCGAGCAAGTGGAGGCTACAGCCTTAGTTTCGGCAGATTGGGATACAATTTATGAATTCTTACGTTTACCAGCCCGCAGAGCTTCTGTCGAAAGAATCACCAAAGAAACCCAAATTTGGGTAGAGCTGAATCTTGACGGCAAAGGCAAATCTCAAATCGAAACAGGTTTAGGTTTTTTTGATCACATGTTAGATCAACTAGCTAAACATTCTGGGGCTGATTTGAAAGTTAAAGTAATTGGTGATTTACATATCGACGAGCACCACACGGTTGAAGATACAGCCCTAGCCCTAGGTGAAGCCTATTTAAAAGCCTTGGGTGACAAAAAAGGGATTGCTCGTTATGGGTATTTTTTGTTACCAATGGACGAAGCATTAGTGCATGCAGCTATTGATTTTTCTGGCCGTAACTGGATGGTTTGGGATGCTAAATATACTCGCGAAAAAATTGGGGATGTTCCGACAGAGATGTTTTTCCACTTCTTCAAGTCATTTACCGATACAGCAAAGTGTAATCTGAACATCAAGGCAGAGGCTGATAACGAACATCATAAAATTGAGGCTACATTCAAAGCTTTTGCCAAGGCTATCAAAATGGCTACCAAAAGAGAAATCAAAGATTTAGATATTTTACCATCCACCAAAGGTGTATTATAATTCAATTATTGAAAAACTATCCAAAGTTTAGCATTTTATGTGCGTAATTTTCAGTTTTGAATTTTATCTTTGTGACATCAAATTCGACAATTCATATTCACAAATCTAAAATATAAATACCATGGGTGTTTCAGGAGCATTATTCTTTATCGTCCTTTTTGTTCTAGCAGCAGTAGTAGGTTCAAAACTACAGCAAATCTATAAAGAAAGAGGTAAATAAGATGTCAAGTACAAAGAAGGAGAACTAAAACGGTTCTCTTTTTTTGTACCATTATGTTGATATGCAAAATAAAATTTAATTTTTGAGCTTTCGGCTTTTGGCCATTAGCATTCGGCAAAACATCTCATATCTATCGTTGCTAAAAAACAATTTACAATTCTTTGCCTCGTACCAAAAACAAAAAAGTTAAATCTAATTCTGCGCGATTACTTACTTTATAAATCTTACTGTTTGTATCCTATACCTCCTTCTTTTCTAGAATTTCATCCTGATCGGCTTGCTCACCCTAATCCAGATATATTACTAAAAACCAGAGAGATTTCAGCAGACAGCACAATCATAACTTACTTAAAAACAACAGTTTATATGTTTGTGAGTTTATTATAACATACCTTCATCTGCAAAACTGAGATATGTTTTATCTGTAAAAATCAAATGGTCTAAAACAGGCATATCCAAAAATTTACCTGCCTCTACCATTTTCTTTGTCAAATCTTTATCTGCCTGACTTGGTGCGGTATTTCCAGAAGGGTGATTGTGAGAAAGAATCAAAGCACTAGCCAAATTTTCTAAGGCAAGCTTAAATATCAATTTAGGATCGGCAACTGTTCCTGCCACGCCCCCGGAGCTAATACATTGACAACGAATCACTTGATTTGCCCGATTGAGCAAAATAACCCAGAACTCCTCATGGGGTAAATCCATCATATAAGGCTTTAGTACAACGTAAGCGTCATTAGAAGAAGTAATTCTTGGTTTTTGGGGAATTTCAGCCTCTTTTCTTCGTCGCCCAAGCTCCAAAGCACTTACAATAGTAATGGCTTTGGCTTCTCCGATTCCCTTAAACTTGGAAAGCTCTTTTACGGTGAGTTTGGCCAGTTGGTTAAGATCACCATTTACATGTTGTAGAATAAGTTTAGCAATATCTACTGCGGTGAGTTTTTGGATACCCGACCCTATCAGTATTCCTAATAATTCGGCATCTGAAAGTGCTGATTTGCCTTTTAGGAGAAGTTTTTCGCGTGGGCGATCTTCCTCTGCCCATTCTTTTATATTAAGGTGCTCGCTAGTATATGAAGACATATATATAAGTATACTTACTAAAGTTTAAGTAGTCGTGCAGCATTCGAGTTAAGTTTTTGTTGAAGGCAAAAGGCAAAGAGTGTTAAAATGTTTCTTCTTAAAGAAAGATATGTTTTTGCCGAATGCCCAAAGCTGAAAACTTAAATTTTATTTTCACACTAACTTATTAAGTAAATTTGCATAAAAATACTGTAAAGTTTATTTTTTTCTAAATAAATTTACTAATATTTCTATTTTACAAGCGAGGACAAAAATGTTGGGTTTACAAATGGGTATAAACACAAAAAAGGTCTCGTTTTGAAGCGAGACCTTTTGTAGATTTAGTATCTTGAAGCTGATTAAGCAGCTGCTTTATTCACTAACTTAGCTAACTTTGATTTCAAGTTAGAAGCTTTATTTTTGTGAATAATGTTCTTCTTAGCCAATTTGTCTAAAGCAGAAGAAACTTTTTTATAGAGTTCAGAAGCTACTGCTACATCATTGGTTTCACGTAAACGTTTCACCATTGTACGAGTAGTCTTGTGTTGGTAACGGTTACGCAATCTTTTAGCTTCGTTTGCTCTAATTCTCTTTAACGCTGATTTGTGATTTGCCATTTTTATTTCCCGAATAATATTGGTTTTCTAAATTGAAGTGCAAAGGTACAGAAAAAGTTATACTTCCACAACCTAATTGATGTATTTTCTTTTCAGAATTACCAATAATATACCCAATAATGATTGAAAATTGTATTTTGCGGTGCAAAGGTCGTAGAAATTAATTGTATTTCCTAGATTCCACGGGTAACTTTAATCAGTTTATTCCTAATTAATACTGTTCTCTCATGAAACCTACCCTATTAGTAAGATTGTTAGCATTAGCGTTTTGGGTATGCTATAGTCTTCCAACCAAGTCCAGCGGGACTTCTCGTTGGGGATTTTTTGGTCATCAGCTTATCAATCGATTGGCTGTTTTTACTTTACCTCCCGAAATGATTACCTTTTATAAAAAACACCTTCCCTACTTAATTGAGCATTCGGTAGACCCAGACAAAAGGCGATATGCCATTCCTGACGAGGCTCCCCGTCATTTTATTGATTTGGATTATTATGGCGATAGTGCCATTTTTCGTTTACAAAAACCTTGGGAAAAAGTAGTAGAGATTTACTCGGAAGATACTTTAAAAAAACACGGAATTGTTCCTTGGCATATTTCTTTTATGAAGTATCGCCTAACAAAGGCATTTGAAACCAAAAATTTATCCTCTATTCTCAAATGTTCGGCCGAAATAGGTCACTACATCGGAGATGCTAATGTGCCATTACACACTACTTCAAATTATAATGGTCAAAAAACACAACAAGTTGGTATTCATGGCTTTTGGGAATCAAGACTTCCTGAGCTTTTTTCGAAGGAATATGACTTTTTTGTGGGAAAGGCTGAGTATGTAAAGTTTCCTCAAAAACGTATTTGGACAAACATTCAACATGCTAATCAATGTCTCGACTCGGTGTTTAGATTTGAAAAAACACTTCAATTTCAATTTCCTAAAAACAAGCAGTATAGCATAGATGAACGAAATTTGATAAATACTCGTGCTTACTCCTTTTTGTACAGCAAAACGTATCACGAATTACTTAATCATCAAGTTGAAAGACAAATGCGGGCAGCAGTTAAAATGTTAGGGGATTTTTGGTATACTTGTTGGATAGACGCTGGACAGCCCGATTTGAATGTACTTAGTACTCAAAGCCTCTCCGACTCGGTTCGACATGCAGATGAGCAAGAAGCAAAGTCTTGGTTGAAAAGGCTATTTTCGGCAAGAGATGAAAATGAATAAGAGGATGTTTGATGATTTAGGAACACCACTTTCCTCTAAATTGGTCTAAAGTTTTGCTTCGATTGAGCCAAATTATCTTCTAACTTTGCATCATGAAGAATCAATTTAGAAAAAATAACGATTTTAGACGAAAAAATCAGAATAATCATAAATCTGGTAAATCAACCCCGAAGACAGATTTCAGTCATATACAAGTAACGCAGCCCGCTGTGATATTACATGTAGGAAAAGAATTTCCTGTAAAACGATTTCACCCATGGGTTTTCTCGGGCGCAATTGCGCAGATTTTGGGCGAACCTACCGACGGGCAAGTAGTAGATGTACTTGATTTTGAAGGTAACTTTTTGGCTACTGGGCATTATCATGAGGGCAGTATAGCCGTCAAAATTTTCTCATTCGAAAAAACCGAAGCCGACGAAGATTTTTGGTTTAACAAGATAGCGAAAGCCTTTGATGTCCGTAAACTAATCGACTTTAACCAAACCAATTGTTTTCGTTTGATTCATGGCGAAGGCGATGGCTGTCCTGGATTAATCGTGGATGTTTATAATGGCGTTGCGGTACTACAAGCACATAGTATAGGAATGCACTTAGAACGTCACAAGTTAGCCAACGCTATCAAAAGAGCTTTGGGTGATACTTTAGTGGCTGTTTATGACAAAAGTTCCGAAACTCTACCTCCTCAATATGCCGCTAATCAAAAAAATGGCTATTTAATAGGTACTAGTTCGGTGCCACATCCAGCCAAAGAAAACGGTCATACATTTTTGATTAATTGGGAAACTGGTCAAAAAACAGGTTTTTTCCTCGACCAGCGCGACAATCGTGCCTTGTTGGCTCGGTATGCCAAAGACCGAAAAGTATTAAACTCATTCTGTTATTCGGGAGGATTTTCAATTTATGCACTCAACGAAGGAGCTACTTTAGTGCACTCGGTAGATGTCTCACAAAAAGCGATTGATTTAGTAAATCAAAACGTCGAGGCCAACTTTGGAGACAAGAATGCCAATAATCATGAGGCGTATGCCGAAGATGTTATGAAATACCTGAAAGCAAACGACCAGTTTTATGACCTAATTGTACTCGACCCTCCTGCCTATGCCAAAAGTATGGATGCTCGTCACCGTGCGGTGCAAGGCTACAAGCGTTTGAACATGGAAGGCTTTAAACGTTTGGGCAAAGGTGGTATTTTGTTTACGTTCTCATGCTCGCAAGTGGTAGACAGAGAATTGTTTTATAATACGGTTGTTTCGGCCGCTTTGGAAGCTGGACGACAAGTAAGAGTACTGCATCATCTGACACAACCATCAGACCATCCTGTTAATTTCTTCCACCCAGAGGGAAGTTATTTGAAAGGCTTGGTTCTTTATGTTGAGTAAATAAAACCAAAAGCCTATACAAAAATGACTGACTCAGCGCTGAATCAGTCATTTTTGTATAGGCTCTTCAAACAATGGAATATTTGAAAATTTGCTTCTATTCCACAAATCTGAACAATCTATTCCAACGGATTTTACTTAAGAAAGATTTATTAGGATCGAGTGACATCCAAACGAATACCGCCTTTCCGACAATATGATCGGCAGGAACAAATCCAAAGAATCTTGAATCTTCAGAATTGTGACGGTTGTCACCCATCATAAAGTAATAGTCTTGCTTGAAAGTATAAGAAGTAACAGGCTTACCATCGATGCTTACTTTATAGTTTTCAATAACAACATTTTTGTTACCTTCATAGTATTTGATAACATATTTGTACTTATCGATATTCATCGAATCTAATTTGATAGTCAAACCAGCTTTAGGTACTTGAATTGGGCCAAAATTATCGCGATTCCAGTTATAAAGAGTCGAACTCATCGGGGCATCCTCTTGATGAATGATATTGGGTCCAACTTCCATGCGTTCTCCTTTTGGAGAAATAATAGGAGTAATTTCTTTGACGCCATCCAACTGCTTTAATTTAACAATATTTGACTCAAAAGTATTTACAACATACACATAATACCCCTTTTTCGTGTCTGAAGAATCGCCTTGATAGGGTCCTACCAAATTGTTATTCTCATGCCCCATCGCATCGATGCCATTAAAAATACCTAAATCTTCAAAAGGTTTTACATCGGTAATTTCTTTCGTTGTTTTAAGAATATAGCCATGTTGCATTTTGGCAGGATTGGTAGCAGGTTTGCCATTGATGTACAACTGTGTATTTTTAATTTCTAATAAATCTCCGGCAGTAGCCACACAACGCTTGATATAATAGGTTTTCAAGTCAACTGGCGCATCGCCATCAGGTTCAAAATTAGGAACGTTGAATACCACAGCGTCACCTTTGGTCACTTCCGAAAAACCTGGTAGGCGATAAATAGGCAAATCCAACCATGTTAGGTAAGATGGTAGATTGGTTCCCCAGATTTTTTGGTGAGTCAAAGGAACTTGCAATGGGGTTTTGGGAGTACGTACACCATAATGGAGCTTACTTACAAATAAAAAATCACCAACCATTAAACTACTTTCCATAGAGGAAGTGGGAATAGTATAGGCTTCGAAAAAGAAGAAACGAATCAAAGTAGCCGCTACTACGGCAAATACTACGGAATCAACCCACTCGCGAAAGGCTGACTTTTTTACTGGCTTTTTTTCAGACATTTTACAAAAATCTTAAATTTCTTTGATGGTTATGTAACTAAGCTTTTACACAATAGTCGTAATTGTTGGCCTAGAATTACAATTCCATGAATTTATTTTTGAAACATTGACAAAATAAAAGCACTAAGTAATATAAAGACGTATTACTTAGTGCTTCTGAATGCTTTTAATCTGCTAACAAATCATCCATTCCAAATACACCTTTTTTGCCAGCTATCCACTCGGCGGCAATTACCGCTCCCAAAGCAAAGCCTTCACGGCCGTGCGCTTGGTGCAAAATTTCGATTTGGTCGATATCAGAAATATATTTAACGATGTGTGTTCCTGGCACCTTGCCTTCACGAGCTGACCATATCGCAACCTCGTTTTCGGCAGGAATCTCATTATTAATCCATTTCTCTTTACCTTCCAAATTTTCAATCAGTCCTTCAGCAATAGTAATGGCTGTGCCACTTGGAGAATCCTTCTTTTCAGTGTGGTGAATCTCGGTAGTGCTTACACTATACTGTTTTTGTGGGCTCATCAATTTGGCTAACATTTTATTCAGCTTAAAAAAGATGTTAACCCCAATGGAATAATTTGAAGACCAGAAAAATGCGCTTCCTTTTTCTAGAGTTAAAGCCTCTAATTCAGGCTTTTTTTCTAACCAACCTGTAGTACCCGAAACTACAGGAATACCTTTTTCTATACAAGATTTTACGTTGTCGTATGCTGAAAGAGGATGGCTAAATTCAATCACAGCATCTACATCAGCTGCGCTGAGAGCATCAAACTCGCTACGGTTATTTACGTCGATTCGTGCTACTATGTTATGACCTCGGCTCAGAGCAATCTTCTCTATTACTTTACCCATTTTGCCATAGCCGAGAAGAACAATATTCATGTTAATTGAGACTATTTATGTGAAATTTATAAATTCTGGTTGCTATTTCAACGCCAAAGTAATTTTTGCCCCAAATGCAGGACTGTTCATAAAAGGAGTAGTCACTGCTGGTTGGATTTTCATTGAAATATCGTCGGTTAAATCAAATGTTTTTAAGTGTGCCGTTACGTTGGCATCAATGATATTGGCTGCCCAAATAACCAATACAAACAAGATAGCAGTGTCTCTATATCGGTGATAATACTGTGTACCAGCCTTGAGTTGCGCTGCCGTCAAATTGCGCGTAATACCATTATAAGTAACAGAAATACTTGATAAGCCCTGAGCAGTAAGGTTTTGATAATTGGAACGGAACAGTTGATAATTTTCATTATTATGAATAATAAAATAAACATTCACCCCAAAACCTGCCGCCAAAATTGGTAACTTCCAGTACTGTCGATTATAGATTTGGCCCCAGCCTGGCACCATTGCAGAACGAATGGTAGCTATTCTTGGAATAATCTTATACTGCTTTTTCCCTGAATCCAGTGACTTGGCTACTTTTGTCAAGTCGTCTTTTGGGATTTGAATGGTATCTGCCTTTAAGATTTGTGCTTGTGAAAAATAACTCACCAACAAGCAAACTACACTCAAAAGCCATACTTTTTGTATTTGTTTCATGCGTATTCTAGTCAAAATTTCTTGCAAAGTTCATGTAAAATAACTTCGTATTCAATGGCTTAACAAGATTTAACAAAACTATTGTTGAAAAATCGACCAGTTTTAAGCTTTTATAGAAAGTAAAATTTTGTCTAATTCTTCTTGAGAACTAAACGGAATTTTGATTTCGCCCTTACCTTTGTCATCTGCTTTAACAGTTACTTTCGAGCCAAAATAGGCTTGAAGTCTAAACTGAAGGCTTCTAATTTCTTGTTTTACGCCACCTTTTTTATCAACACCCTCAGCCATCAATTTGGCGTTTGACAATTCTCTTACTGCTTCTTCTACTTTACGAACAGACCATTCTTCGGCAATAGTTTTATTGAAAATAGAAAGTTGGTGTTCGCGATTATCGATATTGATAATAGCACGAGCATGACCCATCGAAATCTTGTTATCACGCAATGCCACCTGAATCACATCAGGAAGTTTCAATAAACGAATGTAATTATTGACAGTAGTACGGTTTTTTCCTACTCTATCTCCGAGCTCCTCTTGCTTCAGACTACATTCAGTAATCAAACGCTGATAACTCAAGGCAATTTCGATGGCATTGAGGTTTTCGCGCTGAATGTTTTCGATAAGAGCCATCTCTAGCATTTGCTGGTCGTCGGCAGTACGTACATACGCAGGTATCATGCGCAAACCTGCACGCTTAGATGCCTGCAAACGACGCTCACCAGAAATAAGCTGGTATTTATTTGGACCAATTTGACGAACCGTGATAGGCTGGATAATCCCCTGCACACGAATAGAGTCAGCCAATTCGTTCAAAGCCTCCTCATCAAAATGTGTACGTGGCTGATAAGGGTTGGTTTCGATAGTATCTACCGAAATCTCATTCATCGAGCTTATCTGTTCTAAACGCTGAGGGCGCTCGATTGGCGTAGGCGTACTTGGTCTGGTAGTATTTACACCATTAACTGAATCTGAGTCCTGTAACAAAGCTCCTAAGCCTCTGCCAAGTCCAACACGTTTTTTTGCAGGTAATTCCATTTTACTCATGGTATAAAAAGTTAATAGATATTGATGTTGCAAGAAACATTTAACAAGAATTACTCAAAGCAACATCATTGATAAGTCGCAATAATTAAGTTAAGAATGAAGCTGAATTAGATTTAATTTATGCGTTTAGAAAACAGGCACATAAATGCAATTTTACAAAGCCTAATTCCGAAAGCGGATACCAGAAAGCCTAAAGCACAAAACTTCAATTTCATTTTGTGTAATAACTTAACGCAAAATAAAATTAAATAATTGAGCCAAGAGCCTGCGTATATGGTCTTTTGGCAAAACGTTTTTTACCTAAAAATAGCAGGTTTTTTGCCTAATGCCTAAGGCTTACCACACAAATCTAATTTTGCTCATTAACTTAGGTTCCCTAGCAATAAACCTCCGTTTATTCTTGGGTAACATAGCCATTTTTGGCTAGTATTTCTCTTGCCAGATTCAAATAACTGATAGCTCCTTTGCTTTCAGAATCGTGTGCAATGGCTGGAACACCGAAGCTAGGAGATTCAGACAAACGAATATTTCGTGGAATAATGGTATTGAATACCATACTCTGGAAATGAGAGGTGACTTCGGCAACTACTTGATTTGACAAACGAACCCGTAAATCATACATGGTTAGAAGAATCCCTTCGATTGTCAAAGCTGTATTTAATCTTGATTGAATAATCTTGATTGTATTCAATAGTTTCCCTAAACCTTCAAGGGCAAAATATTCACATTGTACAGGAATAATCACAGAATCTGCAGCAGTAAGTGCATTAATGGTAATTAAACCCAAAGAAGGCGAGCAGTCAACTATTACAAAATCATAATCGTCAAGAACTGTTTGAAGGCACTCCTTCATGCGCTGTTCTCGATCGCGAAGATTAATCATCTCAATTTCGGCACCTACCAAATCAATATGCGACGGAATCAAGTGTAAGTAAGGTAAATCCGTCTCAATGATAATGTCTTGTACCTGAACTCCATCTACCATACACTCATAAATTGAGTTTTGGATTTCTTTAGGGTTATAGCCCAAACCCGAGGTAGAGTTTGCTTGAGGGTCGGCATCGACTATAAGTGTCCTAAATTCCAGTGCGGCAAGGCTTGCTGCTAGGTTGATAGTGGTAGTAGTTTTACCAACTCCTCCTTTTTGGTTGGCAATCGCAATTACTTTCCCCATTTGATTTTTTGAGTTACTTGTTTCAGTTACTGATTATTAGTTATACAGCCGATGGTAATATGATTGACAGAATTACAAATCCTGAATAACCAATAAGGAATAACTCAATCTGCCTTCAAATATCTCTCTTTCGAAGGAGATTTACAAAGAGTGTTCCACAAATGTTTCACGAATATAAAAAATCTTTCCAAAACTTCCCTACTAATCCAATATAATTGAAATCAAATTTGCGCTTTTATAAAAAAAAACTCCTGCCACTGCTCACTAGCGCATAAAAATCATATTAATTATCAGATTAATACCTTTTTATAATTTCTTCTATTTCTAGTTTTTTCAAATAATCTTGTTTAAAATTTAGGCTAGGACTTATCAAAAAGTTGGTATTCCGCAGATATAGGTTTAACTTAGAATGTTTTTTTCAATAAAAACGGCAATTTTAGACTATATTACAGATATTTTCTTGAGAGTTTTCCCTCTACTTCGATGATGGTTATTTTACTTACAAGTTACAAATAATAAGTCGATTAAAAGGACGCTTACAGGGGTACAGACTACTAGATTTAACATTAAGTTAAATTATAGAACAAGAAGGGTATTAGTCTAAAACAAAAACATTATATTCATTTAATAAAAACAAACTATTTACAGCCCACAAAGTAGCAACCACGAATCCTAAAACTACGTTGATGGGCACAAAGCTTTAAAAATATATGACTTCAAATCATTCTAACGAAGCCCTAACAGAAGAAAAGAAAGGTACGTTTCCAAAAGCGATTCCTTACATCTTGGGTAACGAAGCCGCCGAGCGATTTAGCTTTTATGGTATGCGCTCTATCCTATCCACTTTCTTAGTTGCACAGTTCTTTAATCCTAGCGGAAACCCTGTACTTCAAAAAGTTGCCGAAGCAAAATCCAACGAAATGGTTCACATGTTTGTGGCATTGGCGTATTTTATGCCTATGGTAGGTGGCTTGGTAGCTGACTGGTTTTTCGGAAAATATAAGGTAATTTTTTACGTATCTGTTTTATATTGTTTTGGACATTTAACCTTAGCATTATTCGAAAACAACTTAGATATGTTCTCGCTTGGCTTACTAATTATTGCTTGTGGCGCAGGAGGTATCAAATCATGTGTGTCAGCTAATGTGGGTGACCAATTTGACAAAAGTAACGAGCATTTGATGACAAAAGCTTATAGCTGGTTTTATTTCGCTATCAATGCTGGTTCTGTGGTATCTAACATTTTCATTCCTGTTATTTATGCTTCTATTGGCGCTGCATGGGCTTTTGGAGTTCCGGGTATTTTGATGGCGATTGCAACGGTAGTGTTTTTCTTAGGAAGAAACAAATATGTGCATGTTCCTCCATCAGGTATCAATCGCAACAATTTTGTATTTATAACCTATTATGCACTTACCCACTTGGGAGACAAAAAAAATGGTGAAAGTTGGTTAGACGTATCAAAAGCGGAATATGACCATGAAAAAGTTGAAGGGGTTAAAGCCGTTTACCGTGTTTTGGCAGTATTTGCCTTTATTCCAATATTCTGGGCATTATGGGATCAAAACTTAGCAGAATGGGTTTTACAAGCTAAAAAATTAGATCTAAACACAGGCTTAGGTTATACATTCCTACCAGAACAAGTACAGGTATTGAACCCGTTATTCTTAGTTAGTTTTATTCCTGTATTTACTTATGTAGTGTATCCTTTCTTCGAAAAATTAGGTATCAAAACTACTCCACTACGTCGTTTAGGTGCTGGTTTCTTCTTAACAGCGGTTTCTTTTGTGATTATTTCCTTGATTCAAACAAGTATTGATGCAGGTGGTCAGCCGTCGGTTTGGTGGCAAATTTTGGCTTACTTGGTATTGGCTTGGGGCGAAATTTTGGTATCTATCACAGGTTTGGAATATGCATATACCAACTCTCCAAAATCAATGAAGAGTACTATGACCGCGATTTGGTATTCTGCGGTATCAATCGGTAACTTAGGTGTTGCTTTGGTCAATGGTAATATTGCAAATGGTGGTTTCTTAGCTCAATTGGAAGGTGCTTCTTACTTCTGGTTCTTTACAGGATTGATGTTCGCTAGTACTGTGATTTTTATGCTGGTAGCAGGTAGACTTAAAGAAACCAAATACGTAGGATAGATTCGATGGCGGATTTGGGATATTTGATTTCGGATTTACATTCAATCGAGTGTTTATTTTTATCTCCATTCCACACTCGTAGAGACGAAATACTTTACGTCTAAACCCAAAATAATAGTAGCAAAAAGGCGCTCGAAAAACAATTTTCGAGCGCCTTTTTGCTTGATGAATAGTCAATAATTACTTGACATTTTAGAACCT
>NZ_JBMLSD010000087.1:0-10655 GCF_049240685.1 Flectobacillus sp. | reverse complement strand
TCGAGCGCCTTTTTGCTTGATGAATAGTCAATAATTACTTGACATTTTAGAACCTATGGTAAATTCCCAAATCTAATGTGTTTGAGTTGCCAAAAACTGCATTTTGTGCAATTGGGCATACCAACCATCTTTTTCTAGTAAACTTTCGTGCGTTCCCTCCTCTTTGATTTCGCCTTTGTCCAAAACCAAAATTTTATTGGCATTTTGAATTGTAGATAAACGGTGTGCAATAACGATGGCAGTGCGACCTTTCATCAATTTTGCAATGGCATTCTGAATCATCTCTTCCGTTTCAGTATCTACCGAAGATGTTGCTTCGTCGAGCACGATTACTTTAGGGTCGTGTACAAGCGCACGCACAAACGAAATCAATTGTCGTTGACCTACCGACAAAGTTGCGCCACGTTCCATCACATTATAATCATAACCGTCGGGTAATCTTTCAATAAAATCGTGCGCTCCTACCAATTTGGCAGCTTCAATAATTTTTTCTCTTGTAATAGACTTATCTCCTAGAGTAATATTATTTTCAATAGTATCCGAAAACAAGAATACATCTTGCAACACCACACCAATTTTACTTCTCAAACTTTGTAATTCGTATTCATGCAAATCACGACCATCGATATAAATTTTTCCTTTATTGATTTCATAAAAACGGCTCAAAAGGTTTATGGTCGATGATTTTCCTGCACCTGTAGCACCAACCAAAGCTATGGTTTCGCCTTGTTTAACCTCAAAAGAAATATCTTTCAATACATATTCTTCGTCGTTATAGGCAAACCAAACATTTTCAAACTTTACATCACCTTTCAAATCATTGGCGCTGTACGAGCCGTTGTTGGCAACATATTCATCCGAATCCAATAATTTCAAAATACGCTCAGTCGACACGATTCCCATTTGTAAGGTATTAAAGCGGTCAGCCAAGAAACGAATCGGACGGAAAAACAAGTTCATAAACATAATAAATGCCGTGAGTGTACCCAAGGTAATATCATGATTGAGAATTTGCTTTGAACCAAACCAAACAATTAATCCAGTCCCAGCCGCCAAAATAACATCGGCTACAGGAAAATAAACCGAATAAGCCCAAATTGAACGAATATTGGCATCTCTATGTGTCTGATTGATGGCTACGAACTTTTTGTATTCTAAGTCCTCAGCACTAAAAGCCTGTACGATATTCATCCCTGTGATGTGTTCCTGCACGAAAGAGTTTAGGTTGGAAACCGCAATACGCACCTCATTGAATGACTTTTTGATATATTCTTTAAAAATATAAGTCGATACCACCATAAATGGAACGGTCATCAAACAAATAAGTGTCAAACGCCAGTCGGTATAAAACATAACTCCAGTAATCAATACCAATTGTAAGATATCGCCTGCGATGGATGCTAAACCTTCCGAGAAAACGTCGTTGAGGGTTTCGATATCCGAAACGGTACGAGTTACCAAGCGACCGATTGGGGTATCGTCAAAAAACTTGAGTCTTAAATGAAGGATTTTTTCGTACAATGCCACACGAATATCTCGAATAACGGTTTGTCCGAGCCATCCAGCCATGTAAGAAGTAACAAACTGCAAGAAACCTTGCAGCAATAATACGCCAAGCATCGCCAAAAGCATCAAAGATAAACCGTTGTAATCGCCACGAGCTATCTCATTGTCAATCGTATGGCGAATCAATAAGGGATTGAGTGGAACCACACAGGCCATTACCATAATTAATACTACCAACGACCAAAAACGTACTTTGTAAGGTTGCAAAAAACCGTAAATGCGTCTTAATATTTCAAAATCAAAAATTTGCCCGCTTTTTTCTTCTTTTCTCAATGTTCAGAAAAATTAAAATTATAGTCTATTCTCAATTACAGAAAGCTCAAAGTCCTCTCAAACTTTTACTATCTTTGACAAAGTTATTAATAAACCTTATCCTTTAAAAACAACAGCGACAAAGCGCAATTAGTTTAGATTGGAGAAAAAACTAATGTGAGAGGCTTCAGGCAAAAAGGCAAGGAGGCAAGAGTTTTTTTAAATTAAAAATAAAAGAGGGATTTGCATTATTCTTTTTGAACTATTGCCTAATGCCTATCCCCTCTCAACTCAAATAAATGAACCTACAACACATTACCGAACAGGTGGCTTTATTGACACGCAAAACAGCTTTGTTTGTGAAAGAAGCTGCGTCTGAATTTTCGAGAGATAGTATCGAATACAAAGGGCTCAACGATTTGGTTTCGTATGTTGATAAAGAAACCGAAATTCGTTTGGTAGAAGGGCTCAGACAAATTTTGCCTGAGGCTGGCTTTATCGCAGAAGAAGGTACTGCCGAACGCACTGAAGACCAAGAATATGCTTGGATTGTGGACCCTGTAGACGGAACCACGAATTATATGCACGGCTTGCCAGTGTTCGCCATTTCGATTGCACTTATGCACCACGACAAGATTGTGAGTGGTGTTGTCATGGAAATCAACCGTGAAGAGTGTTTTACGGCTTGGCTGGGCGGTGGCGCCTATTTGGATGGTAAACCAATCAAAGTATCGTCAGCCAATCAGCTGAAAGATAGTCTTTTGGCAACAGGATTTCCGTATTATGATTTCAAACAAACAGACCAATATTTGGCTATTTTGAAGGAGTTGATGCAAAAATCGCATGGTTTGCGCCGCATGGGTTCAGCAGCCGTTGATTTAGTTTATACGGCTTGTGGTCGTTTTGAAGGCTTTTTTGAATACAACCTCAAACCTTGGGACGTGGCAGCGGGAACACTCATTGTTCAAGAAGCAGGAGGAATTGTCAGCGACTTTAAAGGTGGCGACGATTTTATCTTTGGTCGTGAACTAATTGCTGCTTGCGGTGCGTTTCATGAATTGAAAGAGGTTATCCAAAAACACTGGAAATAGCTAGGTGATTTGAAGATTTGTGGATTTGAAGATTTGAAAATGGAGATAAGCCAATAATTTTCAAAGTACCCTTTTATCGAACTCAAAACTCATCCATCTTAACTCGTCACATAATGGAAAATATTATCATAGCACTTATTTTTCTTGCTGCTATCGCCTATTTAGTGCGATTGGTTTGGAATAATTTTAATCCGAAAAATACAGCAGGATGTAGTAAAGGTTGTGGGTCTTGCGCAGCGCTGGATGCCGACAAAATTATCGCGCAGATGGAAAATCAAAAGACAAGTTGAAAATGGCAAAGCTTTCTGCTTTGCCATTTTTTTTTCAAATTCTATTTTATCAAAACCCAAAAATCTCGTCTTTTTCATCGGCCAATCTACATCAACCCAATAATACCCTGTAAACCAATAAAATACAAATCATCTCAGCCATTTCCATTCAACTTCCTTTGCTGATATTTTAATTTTTAAAAATAAACTAGCATCTTTGGGTAAAGGAGTTTTGTTGAAAAAACTAACAAACCCTCAATTACTTAATAAACAATCAAAATGGCACAAGCAAAATCGGGCGATAAAGTTAGCGTCCATTACACAGGAAAATTAACAGATGGTACTATTTTCGACAGTTCAGAAGGTCGTGAGCCTTTAGTATTTGAACTTGGTACTGGTATGGTGATTGCTGGTTTCGATAATGGTATTACTGGTATGACTATCGGAGACAAAAAAACTGTACATATTCCAGTAGATGAGGCATACGGTCCAGTAAATCCTGAGTATATGGCGATGTTCCCTCGTAACGAAATTCCTGCTGATATTCCTTACGAAGTAGGTATGCAATTGAATATGCACCAAGATGGTACTGGTCAAGTAATGCCTGTAGTAGTAACCGAAGTTACAGATACACACATTACTTTGGATGCAAACCACCCATTAGCTGGAAAAGATTTGATTTTTGACATTGAATTGGTAGCTATCGGCTAATCACTTTATTCAGATAGACTATCAAATAATGATGAGTTGTGAGTGATGGATTATGACTGTAAAACTTTGAAAAGTAAGTTAATGGGCAAAATAAGCTTATATAATTACACTTTAATTTACCTTCCTAATTCATCACTTCAGCTTAGATTAGCGGGCAAAATTAAAATAATTTTACCCGCTTTAGGCTCTAGTCATTAGGCTAAATGTCAAAAAGTGTTTCTCACGAAGCCTATTGCATACAGCTTACTGCGTAAAGCCTACTAATGCAATTTTATTTTGCATTAATAGTTTTTACATTTTAGCCAATTGCTTCAACGCTTCTACAAAAACATCTAACTCTTTGGTAGTTATGTACAAATGAGGCGTAACTCTAACGCCAAAAACACCTGCATAACCAATTGCCACCGTAAAAATTTTATACTCTTCCATTAATTTCTTGGCTAAATCGGCAGGATTCATTCCTTTGATACCCACATTTGCAATCCCACAGGCTCGAGGTGAATCATCGGGGGTATTGAGAACGATATTGGGAATATTTCTTACTTTTTTCGTCCAATATTCTTGTAAATATCTTAGTCTGGCCTCTTTTCTGGCTACGCCTATCATATTATGAAAATCAATGGCATCTACAATCGCCAAATCAGTGGCCACAGGGTGAGTACCTGTATGGTTTAGTTTTCGAATATCCTCATCTTTATAACCCATATCACCAAACATTTGCCAAACGGGCTTTATTTTATCTTTCCGCACATACAAAATACCTGCCCCAAGTGGATTACCCAGCCATTTGTGCAAACTACTTCCATAATAATCCACATCGCCCAAATCTCCTATTTTGAAATCCAAGTGAGCAAAAGCGTGAGCGCCATCCACCATGACCTCCACCCCATGTCGATGTGCCATTTCAGTGATTTTTTTAATGGGTAAAATTTGTCCTGTAATGTTTATCAAATGACAAACCATCAACAATCGAGTTTTGGGAGTAATTGCTTTTTCATAAACTTCCACAATTTCCTCATCTGATTGAGGATGCAAGGGCACCGAAATCACCTTATTTGTCAAGCCATGGCGTTTGGCTTGAAGCTTAAACATATCCAACATCGCACCATAATCATGTTCGGCCATGAGTGCTTCGTCACCTGTTTTCCAATCAAAACCTGCAATGATGGTATCTAAAGATTCGGTGGTATTTCTGGTAATAATCAACTCTTCAAACGAGCAGCCCAATAACTCGGCTAATTTTTTTCGAGAAATCATTTTATCATCAAACTGACGCGTGCGCATATAATACGAGGATACTTTATTCACAGCCTGAATATGCTCCAAGTATTTTTGCATCACAGGTTTGGCGGTCATGGAGTAATAGCCATTTTCGAGATGAATGAAATCCTTCGGAACATCATATACCTCTCGAATCTTTAACCAGAACTGTTCCTCTTCCGCTAATTTTTTGGCAGGTAAATGTTCATGGAGTTGAATCAAATCTGATAACTGAGTCTGCGACAATACGGCAACACCTGTAAGATTTTTGAGAAACTGACGTTTGGAGAGGTAAGAGTTCATGCTTTTATTAGAAATTAATTTAGTTATGTTAGACGTTAAGTTAGTGAGCAAAATAAAATTTAAGATTGTACTTTGGGCTTTCTGGTAAAGGTTTTCGGCGGTGAGCTTTGTAAAAATGCCTATCGGTGGTTATTAAAAAACATTTATCACTCTTTGCCTTGTGCCTCAACACATAACGTTAATCTTATTTTGCACGATTACTTATTAGTATTTAAGTTAGCGGATTATGCGGTTAACTAATAACTTCTTTTACTTTCTTTATAAAAAAGATAAGTCTACAATGCGATATGAGTATAAGTAGTTCATAGCTTTACTATATAGAAAGTGATTTATAATTAGGACTGTAAGAAGGATTCCAAACTATTTCAGATTTGGGATTGCGGATTTCGGGAATAAGGTTAAATACCTTTATTTTTTAAGCAATGTAAAAAATTACACTTCCGAAATCCAACATCCGATATCTGAAATAAATGATTTTGATAATCCTTCCTTCATTACTGATTTATAATTTCTAATTCATTATCATATTCCCAATTTAATAAAAAGCTATATATGTCCTTTAAAAGTAAATTTACCTCTCAGATTGTAAGTTTTTGCCTTTCAGCAGCGCTGCTTTCTTCCTATTCAACCATCGGTTTTTCACAAAGTATTCCTCAGCCTGTAGGACCAATTCCTAACGAAAATCAGCTCAAATGGCAGGAAATGGAATATTATGCCTTCGTCCACTTTTCGACAAATACTTTTACCAACCAAGAATGGGGCTTTGGTGACGACGACCCCAAGATTTTTAATCCTACTAACCTAGACTGCCGTCAATGGGCACGCGTATGTAAAGAAGCTGGGATGAAAGGGATTATCATTACCGCCAAGCATCATTCTGGATTTTGCCTGTGGCCTTCTAAATATACTGAATATTCTGTTAAAAATTCTCCATGGAAAAATGGGAAAGGAGATATTGTAGGCGACTTGTCCAAAGCTTGTAAAGAATATGGGCTCAAATTAGGGATTTATCTTTCTCCTTGGGATAGAAATTTTGCTGATTATGGCAAGCCAGAATACATTACCTATTTCAGAAATCAATTGCGAGAATTGATGACTCAATATGGAGATATTTTTGAGATTTGGTTTGATGGTGCCAACGGTGGTGATGGTTATTATGGGGGTACACGAGGCACTCGCAAAATCGACCGAACAACCTATTATGACTGGTCGAATACCTACAAACTTATCCGTGAGTTACAGCCCAAAATCGTGATTTGGAACGACGGCGGCGACCGTGCCGACCTCCGTTGGGTAGGTACAGAAGAAGGATATGTTGGTGAAAAAAACTGGAGTTTACTCAATGCCAAAGGTGATGTACCCGAAGATATGCTACGTCATGGGGTAGAAAATGGTGAGGTCTGGGTTCCGGGTGAAGTAAATACCTCAACTCGTCCAGGCTGGTTTTATCATGAATATGAAGATAGTCGCGTAAAATCATTGCCCGATTTGATGAACACCTATCATCATTCCATTGGTAGAAATGGGACATTATTGCTCAATTTCCCAATTGATAAAAGGGGTTTGATTCATGAAAATGATGAAAAAGCGGTAAAAGCATTGGCTAGGGCAGTAAAAGAAGCTTATTCTGTCAATTTGGCACAAAACAAGAAAGCCACTGCAACAAATACCAGAGAAAATGCTTTGATGTTTAATGCCTCTAAAGCTTTGGATGGCGACAAAAATACTTATTGGGCAACCGATGAAGGTGTAACAAATGCCGCTATTACGATAGATTTGGGTAAGCCAACCATCTTTAATCGTTTTATGGCGCAAGAATATATCAGATTAGGGCAACGAGTAAAATCATTTAAAGTAGAAGCGCTAATCGATGGCAGTTGGAAAGAATTAGCCCAACAAACTACCATTGGATACAAACGAATTTTGGTTTTTCCGACAGTAAGAGCTACTAAAGTTCGCTTTACAGTGTTGGATGCCAAAGCCTGTCCTTTGATTTCGAACATTGGTGTTTTTAACGCTCCCCAGATACTCACTGCACCGAGTATTACGAGAAATCAAGCAGGAGAAATAAACATCAAAGCCGATGACCCAGAATCACAAGTTTATTATACACTAGATGGTAGCACACCAACTACCAAATCAGTAAAATATACTGGCACGATTCAAACCAATGGCAAAATGACAGTTAAAGCCATAGCAGTAGAAGCCTCCACTAAAAAGAGTTCGGAGATAGCTGAAGAAAAGTTTGATATTGTAAAAAAAGACTGGAAAATTGTGGGTATCTCAGATGAAAAGGCGTATAAGGTAATCGATGGCAACTATCATACAGCTTGGTATCAAGCCAAAACACAAACCCTTCCTGCCGATTTGACGATTGATTTAGGCCAAGAAGTTACGCTTACAGGATTTAAGTATTTGCCTTGGCAAAGCACAGACGGTGTGATTTCGAAATATCAGTTTTCTGTTTCATCAGACGGTATAAAATGGACAATTGTGAACGAGGGAGAATTTTCAAACATTAAAAACAACCCACTTTTACAAGTCAAAACCTTTGCTCCCAGTAAAGCCAAGTTTATTAAATTTACTGCTTTAAAAAATACGAAAAACGATAATTGGGCAGGCTATGCCGAGTTAGATGTGATTACGAAGTAGACAAACAGGAGTCATCCTGAATTCTGTAACTACAATGGTTTTATAAACTTCATCAAAAAAGCGCTTAGAAAATTGTTTTTCGAGCGCTTTTTTGATGAAATTATGAAATATTTTACTCGGCTAAAGACGCAAGCATTGCGTCTCTACTGCTGGAAATCAAATTTTTACATAATCACTCGCTCAATTACTAAATCGCTAAATAAGGGATAACTCATTTTTTATATTTCCCTTAAATTAAAGTGCTTTGATTAAGAAAATGCCTGTATATTTTATATTTGCTAAAAAATCAAAGAAGGAATAACCCTTTCGATATACTATGTTGCAGTCAATTGAAATTGAACATTTCAGATGCTTTAATAAAATTAAGGTAAATGGATTTAAAAATATTAACCTGATAAGTGGGTTAAACAATGCTGGGAAAACTGCATTATTAGAAAGCTTACTCATTTGTTCGTTTCCAACGCCTCAATCGATTAATATATTAAGAAAATTTAGAAGTGAGAATGATAAGTTAATTACTCGTTCTCCTGAAAAAGTCTGGAATAGTTTTTTTAATAATCTGGAAATTGACAAACCTATTCAATTTAATACAGTTAGTAGTCAAAATGAATATTCTTCAACTCACATCAACAGTGTAAATGATGTTAGTTCAGTTATTGAAACTATCTCTAACAGTGAGTTACCCAATCTGAATGAAAAACTTATCAGTTTGTTAGGTGATAAATTTCAAAATTCTTCAATTCTAAATATAGAAAGTCGAATACTAGAAAATACTTATTCATTTTTCTTACTTCCTGATAAAGAAGATGATAAAATAGGTGCTTTGGGTAGACATGTAAAGGATTTTCAAACAGTACCATTTTTGCATACTCATTACAGAATAAATGATACCCTACTTGCTAGTTTGTACAGTACAGCAAAAGAGTTAAGAAAAATTTCACATTTTAACCAAATCCTTACTGTTATTGATAATAGTATCGTTGGTTCAGAAATAGATGCCCCTGGCGGTGAGCCTGTTATCAAGCTTATACTCAAAAATGAACAATCTCTTCCATTAGGGCTATTTGGCGATGCGGTAAGAAAAATCGCTGAGCTAATGTTAATTGTTCTCAATAATGACACCTCTGTAGTATTTATTGATGAAATTGAAAATGGTATTCATTATACCAAGCAAGAAGAACTATGGAGGAAGTTATTTGAAATTGTTGGAGACAAAGTACAAATATTTGCAACCTCACACAGTCTCGAAATGATTAAGGCTTTTAATAAAGTAGCATCAAGCGAATCTCTCAGTCAACATGCTATGTACTACGAAATGAGCCGAAATCAGCAAAATGGCCAAATTGTCGTAAATCCCATGACCATGGAAATGCTCAAGTATGAAATTATGACCAACAATCAATTTAGAGGAGAATAAAACATGAAAACCCTAGTAATAGTTGAAGACCAAAACGATGCCTATATTTTTGAAGCTCTTATTCGCCATCTTGCTAAGGAAGATTCAATGAAAGTTATTGATACACCAGAGTGGGAATTTATAGCTTCAGAACCCAATCCAGAAAAACCAACTGCTTTAATAAAAGGACTTCAAAATCTTACTAATGATTTCTCAAAAGGTAAGTACAATAAAGTTATTATCATTAGGGATATGGATAGTTTTGGAAAACCCAATCGCCTCTCTATGATTAATAATGCCTTGCAAGATGCTTATTCAGAAATTGTTACTATTCCAGAGATTACAGATACAAGCCAGTATGTAGCGATTGATTTTCCAATAAATGGCCAAGAAAATGAATTCACGCGTGTTGAATTTGCTTGTTTGCTCATTCATAAAGATGGTGAAGGAGAAATAGAAGATATACTTCGAGCAATCAAAATCCAAAAATCTCCTGTAGCTGATTGTATAGATAAGTTATTACCAAACTGTTTAGCGCAAAAGGGAGAAAGTATAAAAAATAAGGAGTTAAACAAACTATGGATAAATCACTATCAGCGATACGATACACTAGAGAAAAAAGATAGAACGGCAAAAAATACTTCTCCTGAAAGTGTGATGCTACATCGTGCACCAGATTTGTACGATTTTGACAACAAGACACTCCCTGCTTTAGTTGAGTTAAAAACATTATTTGAAAATCTTTAATTTAAAACATGAATCATCCCTAGTTTCGGAATTAGGTCTTTCTCCAACTATATATGAAACATGAGTCATCCCAAATTTTAAGATTGGGATTATCCTCCATAATTTTCATAAAAAAGGGGTCGGAATATATTTCCCGACCCCTTTTTTGAGGCTATCATGCTAGATTTACTTGGTTTGAGACGCAAGCATTGAGACGCAAGCATTGCGTCTCTACTCGGAGAATCTAAATTTTAACATAATCACTCATTCGCTCAATCACTCAATTGCTAAATTAGGGATGACTCATGTTTTAATGGATAACTCTGCCTTAGAAGCAAGCATGCTCCACTGCTACTGCAACAGATATACAAAATAATCACTCATTCTCTCAACCACTCAATCATTTATAAATCTCTCAACATTTTTTCC
>NZ_JBMLSD010000086.1:0-3838 GCF_049240685.1 Flectobacillus sp. | reverse complement strand
AAGCTTATAGGCAAAGAAGGTAAGAGAAAATGCCATACTGGTTTGATAGAGCTAAATGAGCAGGAGTTTGTAATTGGAGACCTTGGACAGATATGTTTGGGCGAAGACCTTATCAATAAAATGAAAATTGTAGAAGGTAAACGATTGGACATTAGATGGCTGGACGACAATAAAGGCAAGGTACTAAAAGCCTATGCGTATATAGGTGATAGGTATGTATGTGAATTGATAGATAAGCCTACCTACAACAGAGCGTATTTTGAGCGTACTGAGCAGGATCATGAGAACTATAGATTGATGTCGGCTTATTCGAATACGATTATAGCGTATGGCAATAAGCAGAAAAAAGCAGTGCCAAACTTGCTAATACTCGAAAAACCCAAAGCTAAACCAGAGCTAGAGGAAACAGAAGTAGAAGTATTGGAGTGGCCAAAACAAGAAGAAATAACCTACACACCAGCTACAAAGAAGAGCCTCTTTGATAGATGGTAAAAATCCAAAAAACCATGAATTTAGACGTTAACACCAGTTGTGTGTACGATGTTATTCGTTTGCACGACAGTAATATGCTATTGCCTTCACAAAAAGATGTAGCTGCTTCGATTATCCGTAAAAAAGTGAAAGCCTTGAAAAAAGAGGCCAACGACATCGCCAACCCAGAAGAAAAAGAGTGGATGGAAAACTACATTGATTATCTGGAGTACAAGCAAGCTAGAATACAAACCAACGAGCCAAGATTTCAATACCAATGAAGCATTTTGTAAGAGTATTTGTACTGAATAATGACCAAGAGGTTCTGTTCAGAATAATGTTTGACTTGGAGGCTGGAACCTATATGATAGTCTCAGAAACATGGGTAGATGGCATATATATGTACTCGGAGGCGGGAGGATATAGCAAAGAAGAGGTAGAGGAAGTATTTGGAAGCTTGAGTGATTTGAATGCGGCTGAGTTCTATAATAGCATGTACGAATTTTTGAACTATGACGAAAATGACGACAACGAAGACTACAACAGGCTGGCTTGATAAGCTACCCTATTTGGGACTGGGAGGAACCGTAATGATAGACGGTTCAGAGAGAATCGTAAGACGTAATACTAAACAATTAACCACAATAGACTATGTTACAAGTATCGAAAGAGTACAAAATCAAAGTGCTTGCAAAGCTCCTAGAAGTAAGGAAGAACTTTGATGGGACAGATAGCAATTTTGCTAAGAGCTACGGAATTCATAACTCAGTGTTTAGCCGTCTGAAGGCAAACGAGATAGACGGGCTTTTGAAAGATGCACAGTGGATCCATATCGGAATGAAGCTCAATGTGTCTCAGGACGACAGAGAGTGGTATATGGCAAGAACAGAGGTGTTTAGCATGATAGAAGAAGATATTTTGTTTTGCAAACAGTATTCGAAAAGCAAAATGTGCATATCTGAGGCTGGGATTGGAAAAACGTTTGCAGGCAAGTATTTGGCCATGACGCTAAAAAATGTGTTCTATATCGACGCTAGTCAGGCAAAAACAAAGCAGATTTTCATACAGGCGCTGGCAAATGCAATTGGTGTAGAGTCTGGCAAATATCACGAAACCAAGGAAAAGATTAAATACTATCTAAAGGTATTGCCTAAGCCCCTAGTAATTATTGACGAGGCAGGTGATTTGCAGTATGAGGCCTTCCTTGAAATCAAAGAGTTTTGGAATGCAACAGAAAACCACTGTGGGTGGTACCTGATGGCAGCCGATGGCCTTGAAGCAAAAATGAACCGAGGCATTAAGAACAAGAAAGTTGGGTATCGTGAAATATTCTCACGTTTCTCAGAAAACTTCACTAACCCAGTGCCAAATGGAGTACAAGACAAATTGGAGTTTTATACTCGGTTGTTTACTGACGTGCTAAGGGTAAACATGAAGGATAAGAAAAACATCAACGAGATTGTCAACAAGAGCCTAGTAAAGCTTGATGATGGAAACAGTTTTGCAGGCTTGCGTAGAGTAGAATCACTAGTAATACTAACACAGGACTATGACGAAGACACAAAGCATAAGTAATATCCTGAAAATGAAACACGAATATTTCGAGTTTGAGGCACCTTGGAGTAAAGCTTTTGGGAACAATCCAAGCGACACAGGGATTTGGTTAGTTTGGGGACGTGAAAAGAATGGTAAGTCTACATTTGCGCTAATGTTAGCTAAGTATTTATCTACCAAGAAAAAAGTCTTGTATGTGTCTGGTGAGGAAGGGCTGGCCAAAGAATTTGTAGATACCATGATAAGAGCAGGCATTACGTCAAAGGATAAGCAACTAGGATTTTTGGAGTATGAAAGCCTTGAGGACATTAAGGAACTATTACGCAAAAGGAATGCTCCTAAGATTGTGTTTTTTGATAATCTGACAGTCTATAAAGATGAGTTTCGGGGAAATGTGTATAGTGAGCTAAAAAGGGAGTTTCCTAATGTGCTATTTATCTTCCTTGCACATGAAGACAGGAATGAGCCAAGCCCTGCCACTGCTAGAACTGCCAGTAAGTTAGCAAAGGTAATTGTACACATTAAAGGACTGAAGGCAAATGTATATGGTAGAGTTGTTGGTGGTGAGTACACGATCAATACCGAGCGAGCAGAATTGTACTGGGGACAAAATGACGTATTAGATGAATAGCGTAGACGAAGCAGTAAGTGCTACTGTAAAAATAAGAGACCAGATAGGCATGAGCTACGAAGAAATGTTTTGGTTTCAGGTTGACACAGGATGTAAGTTCTTGGAGCTACATTTTGGATGGATGGCAATGGAAATAGCAACGCAAAGCAATTTCTGGGATTTGTGGGTAATGGAATGGGTATATGATGATGCCCAAATCGAAAAGCAGTTTTACCTGACCTCTGAAAGCCAGTACAAGCGCTTGAAGGTAAGCAGGATTGATGATAAGCAGATGTGTGAAATGTTGTACGATAACCTAGAACGTAAAAAGCGATGAAAACAACAACTAATAAAGAGCTTCATTACTGGCTAAACAAGCTTGGTTTGATGGAGCAAAAGAAAAGCCTAGTGTTTTCTTTTTCGGAGGGACAAACGGACTCTTCGAAGGATATGAAAGAATATCAAGCCATAGACCTGATTAAGCATTTGAAGGGCAAAGCCAAGGAAGCAGGTATAGAAGCCCCAAAACCTAAAAAGGATGCATTACAAGCCACTAGAAGATATATAATCTCTCGCTGGTATTTGGCTGAAGGAGCAAGTAACGATGCCGAAAAAAAGGCAGCTTTGGAAAAGTGTTTAAGCTGGGTTGAAAAGAATTTTAAAGCTGAGTTAAATTCTTTTGAAATGCCCAAACTGATGGTGATAAAAGCAGCAGCAGAAAAGGTACTAAAAGATAGAGCCAAACACGTAAGAAAGAAGTATAACAATGCGAATGCCTAGGAAAATAGGAACTGCTGGCAAAAGAGAAATGAAGGAGCATCTGGAGGAAAAAGCAGCAGTGTACTGGGAGGCAATTAGTATAATAGATACTGATTGCGAAGTGATAGAATCAAGATTACTACTAGAGGATGAGAAAAGTGATGTAAGAGTAGAAGAAAATAACCTCACAATAAAAATCAAGCTATGAATAATACTCAAAACAAAGCTCAAGCATGGGCTTTCAGGATAATTATCGTATTGTCGGTACTTATCTGGACTGGAATCGCTTATTATTTTTTTGTATAAATCGCAAGGTGTAGGCCTTGGATGTTTGGCAAGTGAGGTGGGGATTTTTTAACAACTTTTTTCAAAAATAACAATGATTGATATTTCACAATTAACAGCAGAGGAAAAAGCGCAATTAATCGCAACAGCAAAGCAGAT
>NZ_JBMLSD010000085.1:0-4244 GCF_049240685.1 Flectobacillus sp. | reverse complement strand
GTGTTAAAATGTTTTATGCTTTTGTCCAAAGCGGTAGCTATTAGGCAAAAGGTCTTTATAATTTAATAAAAACGCCTTTTGTTCTTCAGCTTACGGCTGAATGCCTAGCGCCTATTACCTGAAAACTTAAATTTTTGGGCGTTCGGCTCTCAGTTTTGGGAATTCAGCAAAATTGGTAGGAGGTTTATTTAAAACATCATAAAACTATTTGCCGAATGCCCGTTTGCCTATCTATTCATATTTAATGTATAAGTACCTGTTCTAAGCTAGCCCAAACCACCTCTCCCATGGTTTTACATTTCAGAAATCTATCTGATTTATACCAGCGAGCAAGTTCTTTTTTTAGAGATTCTGTATTTTCGGGTGAAGCTATTTCGTCTCTTGCCATTACCGACATAAGCTCATACATACGTTGTTGTTCGACACGCAAGCGTCCTGCAATCAATGATCTTTCTTCGATTTGGTATTGCTGAACAGATTCGGAAGTCATGTATTTCATACCGATTTCTACCAAAGGGTAGTTCTGTTTGAAGTACTGAGGCATATAAACCGAGCGTTTTCCCTCATAGCTCTGTTGGTCAAAATCGATAGCTCGAATTCGGTAAAAGACTTCTTCAAAATCGGGCGTAATATCTACAATAAAATTGGAGGAGTGCATATCTCCGAGCAGTCTTACAAAGCATCTTTCATTAAATTTTACAAATTCTTTTGCCAGACGTCGGTAATTTACCTCCTCATAACTAGGGAGTTGTTTGAAAAATAAATCGCCCGGAATACCAATAATATGCTCCTCTACCACGGTATCTTCAAATGTCAAATAACTGATTCTATTTGGTGACAAAAGGTGCTCTAACTCCATTCCGTAAATACGTGAAGAATCTGCTCTTTTTACGTAAAAATAGTCAAAGTTGTCGTTCATTTTATTAACTATACGAATACGAAAAGGTTGAGTGTTGCCATAAGTACACAAATCCACCCTGTCGACCGAAAGGTGATTAATGACCTTTTCGTCCCCATCAGTACGTAAATCAGCATATATTTTTTTGAGTCCTTCGTACACAAATTCTATATCACTATGCGGGTAAAATACCGTTTGCCAGAGGGTATCATTCCCAAATTTATCATAGAGATTAATGGCGTTTTCAAACCTCAGCAAATCTGCATACTGTAGAGGCATAGCGATTTCGCGCCCGTACTTGGTTAAGTACTTTCTGAGCTGAAGGTTGACTTTAAATGGGAGTTTCTTTCTAGAAATAAGTGCCATATTGTAAGATTTAGGCAGTAAACATCTTCTTTTTCTACACGAAAATCAAGATTTTTATTGGTAAAAAATATAGTTCGTAGTCAGTTGTGGTATCCTATCTATGCGTAGTTTCTGTTTACTAAGTATTATTTTAGTTATCAGGTACCAAGTCTATTACCTTAAAACTCAGCAATAGCAACAAGATAAATTCTCAGAGTAGATTTTTTTTATTTCTTAGTCCACAAAATCTAAATCTTTATCAAAAGTTTCCTCAGACATGTATGCCGCCCATAAAGCTCCAAAGTTACAAATACATCCAACAATCAAAGCTGCATAGATTAGCCCCACATGCCCCATCAAAAACTTAAATCCAAGCGTAATCAAAATCAAGGCACCTCTCACAAAATTGGGTACGGTAGTGGTAACAGTCGCACGGATATTAGTTCCAAACTGCTCAGAAGCCATTGTGATAAATACAGCCCAATATCCTCCCGAAAAACCTAGTGCAAAACATAAAAAGTAGAATACACTGGTATCGAGCCCATGCGTTAATAAATACACACACATGAGAATAATACTAGAACCTACAAACCAATAGATTGTCTTTTTTCGACTACGTAAAATCTGACTCACAAGACCACTCAGAAAGTCGCCAGATGAAAGGCCCGCATAACATAAAATAACGACTGTCCCTGCTTTAATATCGCCTTGAACTCCGATAGCTTTACTAAGTTCGGGTGCAACCAAAACGAGAATTCCAACGATATACCACACAGGTAGCCCAATTAAAATGCAATAGAAATATCTTTTGAGTTTATCCCAATTTGTAAAAAGGCTAAAAAAGTCTCCTTTAGGAGTATTTTTTTCAATATTTTGAAATAAAGACGACTCCATTGTACCAATCCGCAATAGTAACAATGCCAAACCCATTGCCCCGCCAATGTAGTAGGTCATACGCCACCATTCGGGGTCTGTGCTCAATCCAGCAATGTACGCAGCTGTAACGGCGCCCAATGCACCAGTCCCAGCAATGAACAGGGCTCCATAACCGCGTTTTTCTTTTGGCAAAGATTCATTCACTAAGGTAACACCTGCACCAAGTTCGCCTGCCAGACCAACCCCTGCCAAAAACCTAAGAATAGCATATACCGTCAAGTCTGTTACCATACCATTGAGGGCGTTGGCCAAAGAATAGAGTAGTATAGAACCAAAAAGTACGGATTTGCGTCCACGTTTATCACCCAATATTCCCCACAATAACCCACCCAACAGCATCCCAGCCATTTGTATATTGAGTAAACGTAGGCCTTCGGATAGCTGACCATCCTTATCGAGACCTAGGCTTGCCAAACTGGCATTTCGAATCACACCAAATAGAATAAGGTCGTACACGTCGACAAAATAGCCTAGTGATGCAACGAGAATGAGGAGTTTTGCATTTTTTGAAATAGTATTTTCCTGCATAGATATAGGTTTTATGTAAAGGAAATATTCATCTCTAAAATAAGAACTTTATAGATGTCTCACAAAAAAACTACCGACTATCTAAATAATCGGTAGTTTTGTAAAAGTTATAAACCTTACCATCTCGATAGCATTTGTGAGCGGTGGGCATCCAGTTTTAGAAAAATAAATAGTAAAATAGAGAACGACCAAAGCGAAGACCCGCCATAACTAAAAAACGGCAGCGGAATCCCAATCACGGGCATCAAACCGATAGTCATACCGATATTGACGAGAAAGTGGAAAAATATGATAGAAACAACTCCATACCCATAGACTCGCGCAAATCGGGACTTCTGTCGATCGGCAAGATAAATTAACCTCAGCATAAGACCAACAAATAAGCTTACTACAACAAAACTTCCCACAAACCCAAACTCCTCTCCCACTGTACAAAAAATAAAGTCGGTACTTTGTTCAGGAACAAAGTCAAATTTAGTTTGAGTACCCTGTAGATATCCTTTACCGAGTAGTCCACCCGAACCAATAGCAATTTTGGCTTGACGCACATTATAACCTGTTTTCTTACGGTCAAAATCAGGATCGACTAATACTCTAATACGATTTCGTTGATGTTCTTTTAATACATTATTGATTGCCCAGTCTACTCCAGTAACAAACAAGCCCATACAGAAGGCTACACCCAGAATAGCTAAGATATTTTTGGTTTTGCGCTCATAGCGCGGCATTGCCCAGATTACCAAACCCGATACAATAGCCAAACCTACATATATATGCCATTCTTCAAAAACTAATGATAAAATAAATAGCGTAACCACCGCCAAGAAAATACCTGGATAAATACCCGGAAGCCCTTCACGATAAAGCAAAATCAAAAAAGAAGCAAATACTAGCGCTACCCCTGTTTCATTCGAAATTAATATCAATATTGGAGGAATAGCAATAATAATAGCCACATTGAGCTGGTCTTTAAACTTAGCCAAGTTGGTTAATGGTGTACTCAAATATTTGGCTAAGGCCAAACAGGTGGCCATCTTAGAAAATTCGGCAGGTTGTAACTGAAACGCCCCTATTCTAAACCATGAGTGTGACCCTTTTACCTCGGTTCCGACCACAAGTACAGCTAAAAGTAAAAAGATAAAAAAGCCATAAATCGGAAAAGCGAAAGTGTCATAAAAACGATGGTCTATTACTAAAATAGCAATAATCAACAGCGCAGTTGTACCTATCCAAATAAGCTGTTTTCCGGAGTTGGTATCAAAAAAGCCATCATCAAAAATCCAAATGGGATGTTCGGGGTTATAAATAGCTGCATAAATATTTAGCCATCCTGCTGTAACACAAAGGATATATATCAAAACGGTTACCCAGTCAAGGTTTCTCGATATTTGGTCGTCTCTTTTCAAGGTTTTATTTTTAGAAATTCTAAATCAATTTGATGGATTCTAGTCAGTAATTACACAAAATAAAATTTAATTTGAGTGCTTTCGGCTTTCAGCTTGAGACATTCGGCAAAAACATATTTATCGTTACTAAA
>NZ_JBMLSD010000084.1:0-14228 GCF_049240685.1 Flectobacillus sp. | reverse complement strand
CAATGTCGGTCGTCAATGGTCCAAGCGTGTAGAATGGGGCTTCATGACATTCTTTTAGTTGCTTGTCCATATTTTCTTTAATCATGTGCATTGGTACGTGCCCAGGCCCTTCAATCATGACCTGAATATCATGTTTCCAAGCGATTTTGGTCAACTCGCCAAGTGTTTCAAGTTCGGCAAATTGTGCGGCATCATTGGCATCGGCAATACTTCCCGGGCGAAGTCCGTCGCCCAATGAGAAGCTCACGTCATACGCTTTCATGATTTCGCAGATTTCCTCAAAATGGGTGTACAAGAAGTTTTCTTTATGATGCGCCAAACACCATTTTGCCATGATACTGCCTCCACGAGATACAATTCCTGTTACACGTTTGGCCGTAAGTGGCACATAGCGTAATAGCACGCCTGCATGTATCGTAAAATAGTCAACTCCTTGCTCAGCTTGTTCGATAAGCGTATCTCTAAATAGCTCCCAAGTCAAATCTTCGGCTTTTCCACCAACTTTTTCAAGTGCTTGATAAATTGGCACAGTTCCGATTGGTACTGGTGAATTTCGGATAATCCACTCACGGGTTTCATGAATATTTTTGCCAGTCGACAAATCCATGATAGTATCTGCGCCCCAGCGACAAGCCCAGACGGCTTTTTCGACTTCTTCTTCGATGCTTGAACTTACGGCCGAGTTACCAATGTTGGCATTGATTTTTACCAAAAAATTCCGTCCAATAATCATTGGCTCGCTCTCGGGGTGATTGATATTGGCAGGAATAATGGCGCGTCCAGCGGCGATTTCTTCACGTACAAACTCAGGTGTAATTGCGCCTTTTGGTGTATTAGCTCCAAAGCTGTAGCCTTCGTGCTGATGACCTAAGCTTTGTAAAGATTCTATTTTTTGATTTTCACGAATCGCAATGTATTCCATTTCTGGGGTAATAATACCCTTCTTGGCATAGTGCAATTGCGTTACATTTTGTCCAGTTTTTGCTTTTCTTGGTTTAGCCAAATAGTTGAATCTAAGTTCATCTAATGACCTCATATTCAAGCGCTCTTGTCCGTATTCAGAACTAATGGCATCTAACTGCTCAGTATCACCACGGGCAATAATCCATTCTTCACGAAGCTTTGGAAGACCTTTTCTTACGTCAATTTCAATATTCGGGTCGGTATAAGGACCAGAAGTGTCATAAACTGCTACCGAAGGGTTTTTAGTAAAAATGTTACCAGAAATTTTGGTATCCGTCAAACTGATTTCACGCATAGCCACCTGAATATTGTGCAAGGCGCCTGGCACATAAATCTTACGAGAATTTGGAAAAGGACTACGGCTGATAGCTTCTGTCGAAGGCGCTACCTCATTACTTTTTTTCATAGGAGAATGATGAGTTAAAATACATGATGTTACAATAGGATTGGAGTAAGGAATTTTATCCTCCCTGACTTGCTCGAATGAGAGTTACTTGGTCGTTTTCTTGAAAAACATGACTTTGCCATTCGGATTTGGGCAAAACCATATCATTGACAGCAATGGCCAAACCTTTGACTTGAGCCAAATGAAATTGTTCGAGTAAGTCTTCGATTGTGAAGCTGGATGCTACGTCTGTAGCTTCTGAATTGATAAATAAGGTCATGTTTGTAAAATATTAAATACCAACGCGACCCTTAGGAGTGGATTAGACAGAACGGTTTTTGCTTAAATGATTTTGCGAGCGAATGCTACTTTGCTCCGTTTAGGATTGAAGCGACATTTATCAGATACAGCCCAAAACAATAGAGCTGTAAAGGACAAATAATCCCAACAATTTCCTACATCATTAATCAAAAACTTCAGCTTGAAATATTTTGGAGATAGCCCACCAATGGCTATTCTACGAAAAGTATTTTGCTCTGCTTTTTCCTTCGCAACCATTACGCTGTTCAGGTTCAAAGGGTATAATCTCAGCCCGTATATTAAGGCACCCCTAAAGTCTGCTACAAACTTAAAGGACGTTTTTGAAAGAAAAAAGAGAAATGTGTTTTTATTTCAATCCGCCATTACTTCGTTTGGATGAGTATAAGTAGCTAATAGACTGATAAATGTCATGGGTAAAAATGAGATGGAGGGGTAATTTTGACATATAAAAAAGGCTAAACCTTCTTTTATTAACCAAAATTCTATCCCGTATGAAAGCACTGATTTATAGTACTAAAGAGTTTGAAAAAGCCTCTTTACAAAACGCTAACCAACAAAAACACGATATTACTATCACTGGAAAACCCTTGAATATGGATACCGTGAAAATGGCAGAAGGATTTGATGTGGTAGTGCTTTTTACCAACGACGACGCCTCAGAGCCTGTACTTCGTGCCTTAAATGATTTGGGCGTGAAATATGTAGCCACCCGTTCGGTGGGTGTTGACCATATCAATCTTAAAGTAGCAGCCGAGTTGGGTATTCGAGTGGCTAATGTTCCGCATTATTCGCCAAATTCTGTGGCCGAGCATACGGTGGCATTGATGATGGCTTTGAATAGAAAGCTCATCATGGCCGATACCAAAGCTCATAACTACCAGTTCGATTTGAGTAGCTTGATTGGTTTTGATATGTACCAAAAAACCGTCGGAATTGTGGGCTTGGGTACTATTGGAAAAGTGGTGGCAGATATCCTGAAAGGCTTTGGATGCAGGCTGATGGTGTATGACAAATACGCCGAGGAGGCCAATGACTACGAAGGAGTAACTTTTGTGACACTTAATGAATTACTCGCAACGTCTGATATTATTACGCTTCATGCACCTCTGACAGAGGAAACCAAATATATGATTACCAAAGAACAAATTGCCAAAATGAAAACAGGTGTTATGCTTGTAAATACTAGTCGTGGAGGCTTGGTAAAAACAGAAGATGTCTTGCAAGGCTTACGTGATGGAAAAATCGGTTATTTGGGTTTGGATGTTTACGAAAATGAAAGAGGTATTTTCTTCAAAAACCATTTTGAAACGGAAGGTCGTGATGAGTTACTGAATGATTTGATGAACTTCAATAACGTTATTATCACAGGACACCAAGCATTTTTGACCAATGAAGCACTGACCAATATTGCAGATAAAACTATACAAAATCTGGACGAATGGCAGCTGGGTACTCCTGAAGAGTGTAATGCAAAGGTAGGTAAAATACACCAGCTTGAAGAGTTACAATAGAGTGTGGAGTAGTGAATTTGCCCTTGCACAAAAGAAATGTTTTATGAAACGATTCACGACAACCGTAGAGACGTAATACTTTACGTCTAAAAATGTGTCATTTTGTAATACAGTATCGAACTTGTTATCCCTATATAACTATCTTGACAGTTCATCAAAAAAGGCGTTTGAAAAACTTATTTCAAACGCCTTTTTTGATGGTATATGTAAGAATACCATCGTTTTAGACGTAAAGTATTACGTCTCTACAGGTAAGATAAAAATAATACCTCCTGAATTATCTACTCATACACAAACAAAAATGGCTTCCTTTAATGAAGGGAGCCATTCAAATCTATCTCTAAACCACTTGTTATTTCTCATTAAATAAGTTATCAAGTTTTCGTCTTATCCGTATCATTACTTTTAATGACGAATCTGTTTTCGAATAACAGATAGACGATTAACTAATAACTTTATAGGACATTCGACAAAAACTGATACAATTGATGCTTGTGTAGCATAAAGTCTTTTTCGAGTGTTTGAAACGCTGAGCGACGACGCTCATGAATCATTTGTACCTGCTGGTCAAACAAAAACTGTTTGCCTTGAGCATATTCAGCAAAGGATTTTTCTTGCTCTAAAATCGCTATTGCCAGACTTTCAATTTCTGATTCGCTATGTTTAAATTTTGCCAAAAAGTCCTCTGCCTTTTTTGTTAGCTCAGTATGAGTATTGCTATGCAAGACTTCTTTTAGGATTTTGACAAAAAACTTAATTTCGTCAGCATAAAAGGTCAAACTTTCTGCCCATTTGATGTTTTCAAAATGACAGAGTTCAAATTTCATTGTTTCCATGGCTAGTTCATTATATCGGTCATAAATTCGTAAAATGAATGCTTGCTTGTATGAAAATCTTTTTCAATTGCCCTAAAACGAACCCGTAAATTGCGGTGCTTTAGATAGTGTTCTTCTCCGAGTTGAAAATCTTTCTGTTGAGTTTCCAAACCAAAAAGATATTCTTCATGTTCGATGGCTCTGAGCAAGGCTTGAGTCTCTACTCTTTCTTGCGCAAATTGTTCCTCCAAAGCAATCCATTCATTTTGTAATGTTCTTGATAGGTTCAACTCTCGCAAATGTTCCATCCAAGTTTCGAAGTACTGAATTTCGTCACGGATAAAGTTCAAAGTTGATAACCATTGCTGGTTTTCTCTGTGATAAAGTTCAAACTTCAACGAACTTGTTTTTGGCTCAAATAGAACATTTTCCATGGTGCTTGTCATTTTTGATATGTCAAAGTTCTTGCTTTTGGGGAACCTAACATAGAACATTCGTCATAAGTAATACTGATAAAAGTCAAAGTGAAAAAAGCAGTTTTAAAAAACGGTTTCCTCAACCAAGAAAACCGTTCGCCATCCCAAACTAACAAGTAAAATTATTTTGTACTAATTTACTGCATAAAACGAATCGTTGGATTTACAACGATTTACACAAAAATCTATACAATCGGTGTTTGATATCATAGAAAGCCTTTTCAGCTTTTTGAAAATTCTCACGAATGCCAATATGACGATAATAGATTTCTTCGCCTAGTAAAAAGTCTTTGCCCATAGCATCGTCATCAAATCCCCATTCTTCTTCAACGATAGACTGATTGACGGCATCAATGTCGCCAGCAAGAATATCTAGTTCTCGATTGAAGATAAAGGTTTCATTTTGTACCTCATGCGAAGTGTTTTTCTTATTCACATTCGCAATAAGCCCTTTGAGATATTTGATTTCTTCTTTGAAAAAATCTAAAGATTTAAGCCATTCGCTATTCTCGCGGTGGTAGAATTGATACTTAAATGAACGATCAACTTCGAGGTTTTCGATAGTACTCATGATGGTAAAGGTTTTGTTTTGTTATAGAAAAAATAAAAAAGACTTGGTCGGTTTTGTACTAAGAGTGTAATCTGACTTGCTTGATTAGCAATTGATTACAGTACAAATTTGTTTTATAGCACATCCCCAAACTAAGAGTAAAGTCATTCGGATATATGATTTTTGTTGGAAAGAATCGAACACATACGAAAGGCGATACTAATGATTTCCAATATCGGATTAGAGTTGCCACTACATCAAAAAACACTAATCATAAGCACTCTTTTGAACAAAATAAAATCCTTCGTACAACCCTAATGTTGGATTTCGGATATATATCCTCATTTTTATAAGAAACAAAATTCCACAATCAGAAATCGCCAATCTGCCATTGTGATGAGCCCCACTCCCCTATTTTATATTATCCTTGTTGTATACATCATCATAAATAACAAGACTACCAAAATCGTCGACATCTGCGGTAATGTAGGTAATGAATATTTTAATAGGGTTTTCAAGTGCGAAGCTTGTTGGGCTTAAATGTGGTTCAAAACGCTTTTTCACGAATTCTTCTACCAGATTTCTATCTTGAAAAAGCATGGTTGCTAATTCATAAGGTTTTTCGAGACGAATACAGGCATTGCTCAGATAGCGCTTGTTTTTACTAAATAAATCTTTGCGATTAGTATCGTGCAAGTACATCGAATAGGGACTATCAAAGTCAAATTTGAGTAAGCCCAATGAATTATCACAGCCAGCTACCTGACGGACTTCATAAGGGAAATTGTCTTTCGAGACTGTACCCCAATCGATACTGTTAGCGTCCCTTACAAATCCTTTTTCATCGATTAACTGATAGCCATTATTCTCAAAAAAACTAGGTTCTTTTTGCTGCACAGGCAATAGCTCGTTGATGGCTACATTTTTAGGAACTTCGTAGTAAGGGAAAAAGGTAATCTTGTTTATTTCAGAACAAAGCGTTGGGGTTGGGGTAATGGGTTTCCCCACGATTGTTTTCATACGCATCACCAAGCTATCTCGATCATAGAGTGCCAAAGTAGCCGAAGGAATGTTGATTTGAATATATCGTTGATTATCAAGGCAATTAATTACTCGCCAACGATTGAGATTAAGAATGAGCTGCGCACGCAATTTGACTAAAGGAATCGATAATTTTGATAGGGTAATTGGGCCAAGAATACCGTCTGGTACAATGTTATATAATGACTGAAAGCCTTTCAGGGCATTCGTAATCATACCTTCTTTGAGAAGACTAGCGTCGGTCATGGTAGGCAAAAAACCTAAATAGTAAAGCTTTTTGATGAGTTCTTTATTTTCTGCAAAAGTTGCGATATAGGTTACAACTGGTTCTTGAAAATTGTCATTTTCGACAAAAGTATTCAAGCGAGTCAAAAGGTTTTGCGTTGCCTGATAGCCCAAAGATTGCGGTTGCAAAAAAGAGATCACATCCTTGACACTTCCTTTAGCGTAGGTGTTGAGGAGCATCGCTGTAGGGTTGAGACAATGATTATTATATCCCAAACCATTGTAAGACAAATCCAACAAAGTAGTGCCATTGGCAATATCTTTATAAAACTCCATGATTGAGTGCGTCATGATGAGTTCGTATTCTAATGTTGGGAAATGCCTAGAAGTCAGATAGCCATAATGATATTTGGTACGGTCGAGTCCGTAGTCAGAAGCATGTTTGAGCACATCCAAGTACTCTTTTTTATAATCCGATTCGCCTTCTAGCCAAATAGTTTTATAATCAATATTTTGGTAAAATCTGATAACTTCAGAAGGGCTTTCGATTTGTAATTCCTTGGCGTAGGCTTGGTCAGAATACAATTTTTGGATAAAAGATTTTAAATCTTCTTGCGTTTGAGCAACTACAGGTGTACTCCATACGGTTCCAATAATAAAACAAAAGGTGAATAGTTTTTGAAGATAGAATAGAGCTCTCATGTTTTTACTAGTTTGGGTTCGGTAAATGATAAGTTTTCATCAGAAAAGACCTGAGAATACCACGTATTCCAAGCATTTCAGTAAAAAGGAAGGAAAAAATTACAATAATGGTAGTAGGTTTTCGAATAGTTAGTCTGAAGGCAGTGTACTCGAAGCCAGAAACTTAGCTCGCATATAGATGTTTTTTCTAATGCTACAGGCCTTTTGTAGCGCAATACAAAAGGCACTGTATTATTAAATTAAGCTAATCATTTGTACTATGAGCTTTCAGCTGTAGGCTTTTGGCAAAAGTATATCGGTGGTTAACAAAAATATTTTTGAAAATAATTGCCTGTTGCCTCATGCCTGTAGAAAACTATTTTTGCTCTCATTTTTAGGCTGTCGTGCAAAATGAAATTATACTTTTAAGCGTTCGTCTTTCGGCTTTGAGCTCTCAGTAAAATAAGGTTTCGGCAATAGAAAAACATTTTTAAAACTATTTACCGAATGCCTGTTGGAAAACTAATTTTGCTTTCATATTTATATAAATGCTTCACGATTAATGGGTTCAATGAGGGCTAGATTGTTTTTTAGTAATTCTACGTTTGCATTTCCGGTATGACGCCAACATTCCTTCCCATTATATAAAATCAAATAGGTAGGCAATTGTGTCACCTTAAATGTCTTGGCTACCTCTGGGTTATTTTTTACACTAACCGCAAGATAACTAGCAATAGCTGGGTTGGTCTTCTTGAGTTTTTCAAAAACCTCCAGCTCTTCCTTATGAATTTCGTAGAACAACATAAGGACTGGTGTTTGTGTGTGACTTGCCATAAGTATTTCAAATTTTATCCCCTGTTTTGATAGCAAATATTCAAGAAGATATAGCAAAATTATATGAGTTTAAAGGGAATAAATAATGACTTTTGTCAGTACCTAAAAGCCTGATAAACTTCACAAAACCAGCTAACTATACTCATTTGGGGAAGCTTATTTTTACTTGAAATTTGTAGTAACAAAACAGCTCAAGCTATGAAAAAAATCTTGTTACCTACCGACTTTAGTCCAAATGCTCAACATGCTGCTGACTTTGCAGTATCCTTAGCAGGACTCATTGATGCCAAGATTATCTTGCTTCACGCCTACGAAGCGCCTGTTTCGACCACGCCCTTCATCTTGCCCTTGCCTCAACAAGGTTTAATGCAGGAGGCATTAGAGGAGACTAAGACATTGCTAGAAGAAACCAAAAATAGCCTGATTACTCAGTACAATCTATCTAATGCTATTGAGAGTAGACTCGTTTTTGGTAATCCAGTAGATAATATATTGGAGGTGGCAGAGGAGCTTAAACCAGATTTTATTGTTGTTGGAAGCTTGGGTGAAGGAGGAATTATTGCTAATATGTTTGGCTCAACAGCTTTGAGTATCGCCCAAAAAAGTAAAGTCCCTGTATGGATAGTTCCTGAGCAGGCCAACATTCATACGATCAAAGAAGTGATATATGCCAGTGATTTGGAGGGAGATGAAATCGGCTGTATCCATAAGATTATCAACCTAGGAGCGCTATTGGGAATAAATCAAACCAAATTGGTTCATGTAAAAGAATACTTGAGCCCAGAGGTATTCCCATCTAGTGAAATCATTGAGTTACTAGAAGAAGAATTTGGAGGTGAAAAAATCATTTTCCGCAATTTGTATCGAGACGACACCATAGTAGGCCTCGACAAATATATTCGAAATCAAAAACCAGATGCCGTGATTTTGGCACATCGCCCCAAAAGTTTTGTCGAAAAACTTTTTCATGAGAGCATTATTAAGCATCTGACACTCAGTTCACAAATTCCTTTGTTGGTGTTACAAAAGAAATATTGATTACAAAATAAAGTTGAGGTTTAAGGTTGACGAAGTTTTCGTCAACCTTATTTGTTTTTTGTAATTATCTAAGCAAAAGGAAAAATTTAATTAAGCAAGCAGCTATAGGCATTCGGCAAAAATCTATCTATCGTTACTAAAAAACATTTTAACACTCTTTGCCCTGCGACTGTTGCCTTCATTGCTCAATTACGTAATAATATACCTGTAGTGCATTTCAATAACTAATATCCTATTAAACCCTTTTTACTTATCCCCCAACAACAGATTCAATCCACCACTACTAATCTAAAAATGAGCAAGGTTTTATTGTTGTTAGCAACATATCTTTACTAAATACCTATCTTCCTTATATATTTACTCAAAAATAATCGTCTTGTTTCCAGCAATAAATACTCTATCTTCAAGTACCAACTTGAGTGCCTTGGCAAGAACAATTTTTTCAACATCACGACCAGCAGCAGCCATTTCGGTAGCTGTTTTGGTATGGTTTACAGAAATCACATCTTGGAAAATAATCGGTCCTTCGTCTAAATCATCGGTAACAAAGTGTGCCGTTGCCCCGATAATCTTTACCCCACGTTCATACGCCTGTCTGTACGGATTAGCACCAATAAACGCAGGTAAAAATGAGTGGTGAATATTGATAACTTTTCCTGTATAACGTTCAGTAAAAGATGGTGTTAACACACGCATAAATTTGGCTAATACCAAATAATCAAAACTGTAGGTAGCCAACAATTCATGAATTTGGTTTTCATGCTCCAATCTCGACGCTTCGTCGGTTCCTTTGGCTGGAATATAATGGAAAGGAATCCCAAAACGCTCAGTTAATGAACGTAACACTTCATGATTGCCGATTACTGCTAAAATATTGATTGGCAAATCCTTAAACTCATTTCTAATCAATAAATCACTGATGCAATGATGCTCTTTGGTTACCAAAATCACTACATCTTTGATTTCTTTTTTAGAAAGGTCAATATTAGCGCCGTTAGGCAATATTCCTCTCAGTCCATCTTCAATCTTTTCGGGGTCGCAATTTCCAGAAAAGGCCACACGCATAAAAAACTGATTGGTATCTCTTTCAACAAATTCGTCGGTTCTTTCTACATTGAGGTTATTAAAAAATAGTACTCCTGTGATTTTATGCACAAGCCCTTTTTCATCGGGGCAATCAATTCTTAGAATATAATCCGTCATTTCAAAATTATTATAATGGCTAACAGTAAACTATGCCGCTTTCACAAAATAGCATTTAACAGCCCGCAAAATTACTTATTCGTTTTACTAAATCGCTAATTATTACAGAATTAAAATACAAAAACTATAGAGTGCAGAGATTTGAATCGTCGAAAAGTTGAGATACTCAACATACAGTCTCAGCTCATCTTCAAATTTCCAAATCTTCAAATCTATTTTGCATTTACAGTTGTATTTCCATTTTTACATATTCGATACCTTCCTTTATAAATGTATCTCCAAGGGCATCGAGTCCAAATTTTTGATAGAAAGGTAATGCAGAAGTGCGCGCATGACACCAGAGTAATTGTACTCCATGTTTTTTCGAAAAATCAATCAAATGACTTAGCAGTGCCGAGCCAAAACCCCTTCCTTGTAAATGTTCGAGTGTGGCAAACTTTCGAAATTGTGCTTCTTTACCTTCAATAAACAAAGAAATCACAGATACTAATTCAGTATCAAGCCACAAGCCAAAGTGAATTCCGTCTTCATCATTTTTGATTTTGACAAAGTCTAAAGGATACTCAGGCCACATAACTTTATGACGAATTGGCCAAGTTTGAGCTGCTGATATTTGATTGATATTATAGGTCATAATGGATATTAGCGCTGTACGAAGGAATATAAAACTGTTTATTTCGAATATCGGATGTGGGATTTCGGAAGTGTAATCTTTTATTTTTTGTAAAAAATAGAGGTATTTTACTCTATTTCCGAAATCAGAAATCCCAAATCTGCAATAGCTAAAAATCCTTCGTACAACCTTAAATGGATATTTAAAATTGAAAAGCCCCAAAGCTGCAAGACAATAGTTACCCTCTATTTTAGTATTTTAGGGTATTTGAAAAAGCTCAAACCTAAAGAAAAAAACGCTAACTATATATTTTTTAGCAATGCTTTTCTGAAAAAACTATTGATTCTCACCTAATAATGTTCCCTACGTATCATAACATTCCGTACATTTGCAGTCGAAATGCGCAAACTATTCACGCATCATTAATAACGCATAACGTTTTCATACAAAAATGGGAAAAATTAAAGTTGAAAATCCTGTCGTTGAGCTTGATGGCGACGAAATGACTAGAATTATCTGGAAATTCATCAAGGATAAGTTAATCATTCCTTACTTGGATTTGGATATCAAATATTATGACTTGGGCATGGAGTACCGTGACGAAACCAATGACCAAGTTACTGTTGATGCAGCTGAGGCTATCAAAAAATACGGTGTAGGTATCAAATGTGCTACTATCACACCAGACGAAGCTCGTGTAAAAGAATTCAACTTGAAACAAATGTGGAAATCACCAAACGGTACAATCCGTAACATCTTGGATGGTACTGTGTTCCGTGAGCCTATCGTTTGTTCAAATGTTCCTAGATTAGTTCCAAACTGGACTGCTCCAATCATGATTGGTCGTCACGCTTTTGGTGATCAATACAGAGCAACTGACTTCTTGACAAAAGGTAAAGGTAAATTAACAGTTACTTTCACACCAGAAGACGGTTCTGAACCACAAACTTTTGAAGTATTCAACTTCAAAAACGACGGTGTAGCATTAACAATGTACAACACTGACGAATCTATTCGTGGTTTTGCTCACTCATGTTTCAACATGGCATTGAGCAAAGGATGGCCTTTATATTTATCTACAAAAAACACCATCTTGAAAAAATACGATGGTCGTTTCAAAGATATTTTTGAAGAAATCTATCAAGCAGATTACAAAGCAGCTTTCGCTGAAAAAGGAATCGTTTACGAACACCGTTTGATCGATGACATGGTAGCTTCTGCCTTGAAATGGAATGGTAACTTCGTATGGGCTTGTAAAAACTACGATGGTGACGTTCAGTCAGATACAGTAGCGCAAGGTTTTGGTTCATTAGGTTTGATGACTTCAGTATTGGTAACTCCAGACGGTAAAACAATGGAAGCTGAGGCAGCTCACGGAACTGTAACTCGTCACTACCGTGACCACCAAGCTGGAAAACCTACTTCTACAAACCCAATTGCATCTATCTTTGCTTGGACTCGTGGTTTGGAATTCCGTGGTAAATTAGACGGTAACCAAGAGTTGATCAACTTTAGCCAAACGTTGGAAAAAGTATGTATCGAAACAGTTGAGTCTGGTAAAATGACTAAAGACTTAGCAGTGTGTATCCACGGAAACAAAGTTTCTCACGGAGAGCACTACTTATATACTGAAGAATTCTTGGCAGCAATCGACGAGAATTTGAAAGCTGCTTTGGCAAAATAATTTTTGCTAAAATAGTTTTGAAAGGCCAGCCTATTCGTATGATTAGGCTGGCTTTTTATTTTATGCATATTCATCCTCAAGTTTACTAGCACTCTTTTTCGAACATCTACAAGTTATCAATCGTTATCTCTATACCAACGCCATATATCTCTAACAGACAGTTTTTTGGGAGAAAAATGCTATCTTGGAATTTTCATTCATTAAAATGCTTCATCATTCATGAAAAAACACTACCTCTCACTAATTTTATCAATTGCACTTTTTACGGAAGCTAACGCTCAAAAAATCATTCAGCGCGACCCAGCCATCGAACAACTCGTTGCTGAAGTAAATGCCGATAGTTTACAATCACATATCAAGAAATTGGTAAGTTTTGACACTCGTCATACCATGAGTACCACTACTGAAGAGAAACGTGGGATTGGGGCTGCAAGACGTTGGGTATTAAGCCGATTCCAAGAATACGCCAAACAATCAGGTGGTCGCATGACCGCCATGATTGATTCGTGGGTGCTCAAACCAGATGGCAAGCGTGTCGATAAAGACCAAGATATGGGCAACGTCATGGGAATTTTGAAAGGAACAGACCCGAACGACGACCGTATTTTTATCGTTTCGGGACACATCGATAGCCGTGTAACCAATGTCATGAATCGCGAAGCTACAGCCCCAGGAGCCAACGACGACGGTTCAGGAACAGCTACAGTGATTGAACTAGCTCGTGTGATGGCTAAAGCACAATTTCCTGCTACCGTAATATTCTTGGTAGTTAGTGGTGAAGAACAAGGACTTCTTGGCGCTGATTATTTAGCACAAAAAGCCGTTAATGAAAAATGGAATATCGAGGCCATTATGAACAATGATATTGTGGGTTCGAATAACAGCAATGAGACTAGAATTATAGACAACACCCGTGTTCGTATTTTTAGCGAAGGACTTCCAGCCTTTGAACTTGACAAAAAAGCGACTAGCATTCGCAATATGGGACAAGAAAACGATGGAAAAGCACGTCAATTGGCGCGTTATGCGAAGGAAATTGGAGAAAGATATGTAGATAACTTGGAAGTAGTAATGGTGTATCGCAACGATCGTTTTTTACGAGGTGGCGACCATACACCATTTGTAAATCGTGGTTTTGCAGCAGTTCGTGTCACTGAAATGAACGAAAACTTTGACCATCAGCACCAAGATTTGCGTACCGAAAAAGGCACTCAATATGGCGATTTACCTGAATTTATGGATTTTGAGTATTTGAGAAAAAATACGGCCATGAATTTAGCAACGTTGGCAAACTTAGCAAAAGCACCAGCCACACCTCAGAATGTTACCATTGATACCAAATCATTAACCAACAGTACTACTTTGTTCTGGCAAACACCTAAAACTGGCAAGGTAAAAGGATATTATGTATTAGTGCGTGAAACCTATCAGCCTTTCTGGCAAAAGAAAATTTTCACTACAAAAAATGGCATCAATATTCCTTATTCGAAAGACCATTATTTCTTTGCTGTACAAGCTGTTGGCGAAGATGGTAACGAGAGTTTACCTATATTGCCAAAAGTGGGAATGTAAGATTGTGTCAACGTATTAATGTCAAAAAGCCAAGAATTTCAGTACTAAAACTGATTCTCTTGGCTTTTTGGTTTAAACTATAAATTTGTAATTTCTTCTTCTGAAAGACCCGTTAATTTTTGAATACTCAATGTATCTAGCCCCATCATCTTAGCTTGACGAGCGATATTTCGTTGTCCTTCTTTCAATCCCTCTTGAATACCTTTTTGAAGTCCCTCTTGGATACCTTTTTCCAACCCCTCTTGGATACCTTTTTCCAACCCCTCTTGGATACCTTTTTCCAACCCCTCTTGAATACCTTTTTCCAACCCCTCTT
>NZ_JBMLSD010000083.1:0-11506 GCF_049240685.1 Flectobacillus sp. | reverse complement strand
TTTACTATACGATTCCACGATAAGTAGGTGAGCAATATTAGGGTTTTAGGCGGTAAGCTGTAGGCCGTAGGCATTAAGCAGAAACACATCTACGGTACTAAATAACATTGGTTTTTTGAATATTTTTGTGGAAAAATAAATATATGTCGGAAAACAGTTTTTACGAGAATCTTTTATCCTTGCCAGATTTGAAGGTGGATTCAATAGAGCACTTACCCACCAAGTTAGTTATTCACTGTCATCTATCGATGAGGACAGGTCAATGTCCCGTTTGTCAGCATAGGGCTGAAATTTGTCAGTAAATCCAAGTTGTGTCTTGTGATATTTGGGACTCCTATATTTTGGCATCCAGACAATGTTTTCCCAATGCAGAGATTACATTAGACTATTTTCATATTGTCAAAGCCCTTAATGAATCCCTTGATGCCGTCAGAAAATCGCTTCGTAAAACTTATCAAACCCATCAAGAGTTCAAAAACATCAAATGGTTATTGTTTAAGCAAGCACAAAACTGCACTGAGGAACAAACTCATTTATTGAATCTGGCTTTTGAAAAAAGCCCCACCCTACACCAATTTTATATACAACGTAACCGATTCCATGCCATTTACCAGAGTGCTACTGATGCTGAAAATATGACTCATTTACTTAATGATTGGATTGAACAAGCTACTAAATTAGAGCATCCTAAAACCAATAAGTTTATTAAAACACTCCAAAATTGGATGGCAAATATTGCTTCATACGCGAATACTTTTGCCACCAATGCCGTAACCGAAGGACTCAATAATCTCATTCAGCACGTCAAAAGATTATCGTTTGGTATGCCTAATTTTGAGCATTTGAGGTTAAGAGTTTTAGCAAAATACATTTAGTCCACAAAAATGTTCAAAGAACCAATTTTTATTCTAGTAGTAGAGACGCAATGATTGCGTCTCTAGCCAAGTTATATATAGTAGGTTTTTATCAAAAAAGGCGTTCGAAATATGTTTTCCGAACGCCTTTTTTGATAAAAAATTAGAGAATATTCCCAATCTTAAACTTTGGGATGACACATTTTTTAATTTTTGTTTTGTAATAAGAAAAGGTAAATGAATAAATATGATGCACCCCAAAGCGGTCAAAAATTGTTTTTTTGACCTCTTTTTTGATACAACTAAGACGCAAACATTGCGTCTCTACAGATACAGATTAATATCCACCTCTAAACTTGTAAGTATCAGCTACTTTTTTGATAGCAACGATATAGGCAGCAATACGCATCGGAACATTAAATTGTTGAGAAGTCAAGAATACCTTATCAAATGAATCTTTCATAATACGGTCAGAACGGCGATTGATGCGGTCGAGATTCCATTTGTAGCCCATGCGGTTTTGTACCCATTCAAAATACGATACAGTTACACCACCAGCATTAGCCAAAATATCAGGTACAACCAAAATACCTTTTTCGTTAATAATATCATCAGCCGATGCAGACGTTGGTCCATTTGCACCTTCCACAATCATTTTTGCTTGAATGAAGCTAGCATTATCGTGTGTAATAACGTCTTCTTTGGCGGCAGGCACCAATACATCTACATCAAGCGTTAAAAGCTGTTCGTTAGTGATTTTTTCTGCGCCAGGGAAGTTTTCTAAAGTACCACGATTCAAATCTCGATATTTGATTGCTCCTTCGATATCGATACCATTTTCGTTGTAATAAGCACCTGAAATATCAGAGATAGCCACTACTTTTACGCCTCTTTCATGTAATAATACTGCCGCGTATGAGCCTACATTACCAAAACCTTGAATCGCTGCAGTAGCTTTATATGGATTGATTTTTAGTTTGTCCATACCAGCCATCGCCGAAACCATCACACCTCTACCTGTTGCCTCTGTACGCCCCAGCGAACCACCCAATACCAATGGCTTACCAGTTACAACAGCATTTACTGTCATACCTTTTGCTTTAGAATATTCGTCCATCAGCCAAGCCATCTCACGAGGGCCAGTACCCATATCAGGTGCAGGAATATCACGATCAGGACCAAACACATCTAACATAGCAACCGTATACGCACGCATCAAACGCTCCATTTCGCCTGCGGACATTTCGCGAGGGTTACAAGCAATACCACCTTTAGCACCACCGTAAGGAATATCCACTACGGCACATTTCCAAGTCATCCAAGCAGCCAAAGCACGAACTTCGTCAATGTTTACAGCTGGGTCAAAGCGAATACCACCTTTGGCTGGGCCGAGGATATTAGAGTGTATAACTCTGTGACCCTCAAATACTTTGATTCTTCCATCGTCCATGGTAATCGGCAATCCAACCGTTACTTGGCGTGCAGGTACTTTCAAGATATAGTACATTTCTTCAGAGATACCTAACAACTCTACAGCCTTGTCAAATCGCTGCATCATGGATTCCAAAGGGTTCTCCTTATCTTTGATAGGAGCGGGTTCTATGTATGTCATAGCATTATCGCAGTTTGTTGAAACTTATTGAGTTTTATAAAAAATTGAGTGATTTTTCTCATAAATTAACCACTGATTCGTTCTTTATAAAACACAAAATAAACTTCTAAAAAATCAATTTGTTAATGAAATATTCACAATATTGCAACCCTTAAACGAGAATGTCAAGTGTCTAGTCTGTAAGTAGAAATACCCGATTTTTTGGCCAAAAACACAATTTTGCACAATTTTTCATTTTTGCTTTTTAACTTTATGGGTAATACAAGCATTTACCAAATAACCATTGGCAAAATGGGTAAATTACCAAATTGTTATTTTTTGGAAAATTTTTATTATTTCTTGAAATATTTCAATTACTAAAAATTTACCACGTATATTTGCGCAATTTTAAGGATGTTCCCTGTCAAAAGGGATTTTGACTCACTAAAATCATTGGTACAATTATGATGAATACAGGTTCGGTAGAAGAAAAAACACGCTACTCTGAAGAAGAATTGAAAGAGTTTGAAGAGCTAATCACTAAAAAATTAGATGATACTCGTAGTGAATTGAATTACATCCGTGAAGCTCTACACAAGCGTAACGACCCAGGTACTGATGTGACTTCGGGAAGCTCAAAGTTGATGGAAGATGGTGCAGATACTTCAGAAAAGGAAAGTATGAGCCAGTTGGCTGCGCGCCTACAAAAGTTTGCAACTCAGTTGGAAAATGCCTTGATTCGTATCAAAAACGGCACTTATGGTGTTTGTATCGATACTGGTAAGTTGATTCCAAAAGAGCGTTTGAGAGCTGTACCTCATACGCAACAAACCATCGAAGCAAAACTCATGAAGCAACGATAGTAACGTTTGTGAAGCGAGTTTCTAGTGCTTTTACTTAAAGATTGGCTAGTCCCTAGAGAATCTTTTGGTAATTCGTGTGCATTTATTTTTAAGCGTTTTATATAGGCACCATCCCTAAAGTGGTGTTGCAGATTTTTATCGTCTTTCTTTATCAACCAACTTTTCACACTATGAATTACCGCTACTCGTTTAGCATTAGCATATTAAAGCGGGCAACCGCTTTTTTGCTTTTAATGCTTACTCATGTTTCGTTTGCTCAAGTAGCAGACAGCTATTATTTGCCACAAAATGTGAAGTATGACCCTGCCATTCCTACCCCACAGCAGTATTTTGGCTTCCAAGTAGGCGAATGGCATATCCAACACGAGCAACTTGTTGGATATATGAAAAAGGTTGCAGAAGTTTCTAACCGTGTCAAATTAGTCGAATATGGTAGAACTTACGAAAATCGTCCTTTACTTCTGCTTACTATTTCTTCTCCCAAAAATTTGGCTAATATCGACCAAATCAAAGCTGAACACCACAAACTTGTTGAACCAGACAAATCGTCAAGCCTCAAAACTGCCGATATGCCCATCGTTGTTTGGATGGGATACTCGGTACATGGCAACGAAGCTAGTGGTACCAACGCTGCTCCTTTGGCAGTATATTATTTGGCAGCAGCACAAGGAGCCGAAATAGATTCAGTATTAAACGAATCGGTGATTTTGGTAGACCCACGTATCAACCCTGATGGTGGCGAACGCTTTTCGAGCTGGGTAAATGCTAATAAAAGCATGAACTTGGTAGCTGACCCCAACAGCCGTGAATTGAATGAAACGTGGCCTGGTGGTCGCTATAACCACTATTGGTTTGACCTTAATCGCGACTGGTTGTACACACAACACCCTGAAAGTAAAGGCCGTATTGTGAAATACCACGAATGGAAACCGAACATTTTGACTGACCACCACGAAATGGGTAGTGGCTCGTCATTCTTTTTTCAACCGGGTATTCCTTCTCGTACGCACCCGATTACACCAAAGAAAAATATTGAATTGACCGAGAAAATCGGGAAATTCCACGCCTCAGCATTAGATAAAATCGGCTCTTTGTATTTTACGAAAGAAGGTTACGATGATTTTTATTACGGAAAAGGTTCGACCTTCCCAGATGCACAAGGTTGTATCGGTATCTTGTTCGAGCAAGCGAGTTCACGTGGACATTTACAAGATACACCAAATGGACCAATGAGTTTTGCTTTTACGATACGTAACCAATTTACGACAACGCTTTCTACCTTGCGTGCAGCAAAAGCAATGCGTCAAGAATTGTTAGATTACCAACGCTCGTTTTATCAAGAGAAAAACCCTAGCACTACACAAGCCTACGTTTTTGGTAATACAACAGATCATGTGAAGACTCATGAAATGATTCGTATTTTACGTCAGCACGACATTGAAGTATATCGTTTGTCCAAAGATGAAATAGTAGAAGGTAAATCATTCAAAAAAGAAAATTCGTATGTAGTGCCACTTTCGCAACCACAGTATCGTTTGGCTCAGGGTATTTTTGAAAAACGTACCAAATTCGAAGATTCACTTTTCTATGATATTTCAGCATGGGGAATGCCATTGTGCTTCAACGTACCTTATGGCGAAGCAAAAACTCCTGTAGCATTAGGTGAAAAAATATCTAAAAATGATTTCCCAAAAGGTCGTGTGATTGGCTCAAGTAATTACGCTTATTTGTTTGAATGGGACGGATATTTTGCTCCACGTGCAGCTTATGAATTACAGAAAAAAGGATACAAACTTAAAGTTGCCACAGAGCCATTTACAGGCGTTATCGAAGGTGGCACCAAATCTTTTGACTATGGTACTGTAGAAATTACCGCTGGCGGTAACCAACTCAGCAATCTGGACGGATTACGTGCTTTGTTAGAGAAATTGGCAGAAAGAGATGGCGTTGATTTCTACGCTGCTCCAACAGGCTTAACGCCAACGGGGATAGACTTAGGAAGTAGCTATTTTGCCCCAATGCGTGCACCACGCCCATTGATGATTACGGGAGCAGGTATCAATCCAAACGATGCGGGAGAAATTTGGCACTTATTGGATACTCGCGTAAACTTGCCATTGACGATGTCTGATATTGCTCAAGTAAACCGTATGAGCCTTGACAAATACAATACCTTGATTTTGTCGAGTGGTGAGTATAGTGCCTTGAATGAAGAGAAAATCAAAAACTGGGTACGTGCAGGTGGAACGCTAATCGCTGTAACAGATGCTGTACCATGGGTAGCTTCGAAAGGACTTTCTCCAGTAAAAATCAAAAATACGCCAGCAGATACCACTTCAAGTCCAAAACCTTATGCTTTGGCCGAACGCTACAAAGGCGCTCAATTGATTGCTGGGGCTATTTTCCAAGTAAAATTAGATCCAACTCACCCAATTGGTTATGGCTACAAAGAACCAACCTTGAGTGTATTTAAGGATAATACGATTTTCTTAGAAAAAATCAAAGATCCATACAATGCACCACTCATTTACTCAAACGACCCATTGGTGAGCGGGTACATTACTGAGCCAAATAGAAAGACGATGAAGAACACTCCAGCGGTAGTTGCTACGGCTTACGGAGCAGGAAAAGTTATCGTGATGACCGACAATCCTAACTTCAGAGCTTTTTGGTATGGAACTAATAAGTTATTTTTGAATGCTATTTTCTTCGGAAGCAATATTCTTTCTGGTATCAGAGGGGGCGACGAGGATTAATATATAGCCCGAACCCTAGTTCGGAGTTCATTTATAAACCTCCGAACTAAGGTTCGGGCTGATTCAAAAATATGAAACTTTTAGAACCCAACGGCTTGGTCGATAATTTGTACAAATATGTACAAACTCAGATTGAACTTACTCAAATAGAAGTTCAAGAACGCATTGAAGCAGCCATCAAAAAGCTGGTATTGCTACTTGTTTTGGGCATAGTTTCTGCCATTTTTCTTGTCTTTGTCTTCATTACTTTTGCCCTTTATCTAAATCATGTTACCCATAGTGACTTTTTAGGATTTGTGATTGTCACAAGCTTATTAGGTCTTATCACAGGGCTAGTATTTTATCTCCTCAAACAACCTTTACAGGAAAATGAGCCACCTAAAACTAACTCAATCGAAACGATTGAACAGTAGTCGGTAACTCATTTTTAAAGAATTTTTACAGAAAAGAACACTTTTTTTCCTAGTTTTGAACGCAAAGAGCTTTCGACACGCCAAGGTCGTGCGTGTGCTTTATGCTTCGATTGGGGATTCTTTAGTTTACAAAAACATATTTTTTGTGCTAAAGTCCTGTTTTTTCACACTGTTGAAAAAGGTTTATAAATCGTTTTTTTTTAAATCTTTTGAGATAAAAGCCCTATCCCTTATGTTACCAGCACTGAGTTCACAAAATACAGCCGCTCGTAAAGAGCAATTGCAACAAGAAGCACAGGAATATAAAAATAAAATAGACAATCAGGTTATTACAATCAAAACAGAGGCAACCAAAATAGGTACAGCTACCCTTGTAATAGGGGGAGTTTTGTTTGGAACCTATTTGCTTTTTAAATGGCTTTCGCCTGCCGATAAAAAAAGCAAGGTGAAAGAAATCGTCTATGATGAAAATACTAATCTTCCCGTAGCCGTTAAAGAACCCAAAGAAGAATCATGGATTATTAGCTCAATCAAAGGATATATGATGTCCTTTTTGATTGCCATTGCTAAAGACAAAATCTTAGAGGCGATTTCGCTGATGAAAGAATCTATTAATGCTGATGCAGACGACAACAACAACCTTACTCCAACAACTGAATAGTTTTCGACAACAAGGCAAAAAATCTCTTGCTGTCCTTATCGACCCTGATAAGGTAGATGAATCTTCTTTATCGAAGTTGTTGGCATTATGTAATATTTCTCCGATAGATTTCTTTTTGGTGGGTGGTAGTCTTATTACCACGCCTTCTATACAGTCTGTGATTAGTCAAATCAAATCACAGACCTCCAAACCAGTCATTCTTTTCCCTGGCAATAGCTTGCATATCGAGCCATCGGCCGATGCTATTTTGTTTCTCTCACTACTTTCTGGACGCAATCCTGAGTTTTTGATTGGTCAGCATGTGGTAGCAGCTCCCTTGCTCAAACAAAGTCAACTAGAAGTATTATCGACAGGCTATTTGCTTATTGAGAGTGGTCGCCCGACAACGGTCTCGTATATGTCTAACACCACGCCAATTCCAAACAACAAACCAGATATTGCGGCTTGTACCGCTTTGGCAGGACAATATTTAGGAATGAAATTGATTTATCTGGATGCAGGAAGTGGAGCCGAAATACCTGTTCCTGCCAAATTGATTCAGGCAGTGAGAGGGATGATTGATATTCCGTTGATTGTAGGAGGAGGCTTAAATACACCTGAAAAGGTAGCTCAAGCCCTAGAAGCAGGGGCCGATATTATCACGATTGGCAATGCCTTTGAGGACAAACCAGAGTTTTTGGAAGAAGTAGCAAAGGTTTTTGAAAAATACAATCAAGCTTTTGTTTGATTTTGAGAAGCTAGAGAAAACTTATTTAAGCGCCTTATACACCACATCCATTACTTTTCTACGAATACCTAATGTATTAATTTTGGTATTTTCGGCTGAAGTATTTACTCTATTAGACAAAAATACAAATACGATTTCTTTGCTTGGGTCTACCCATACGAGCGTACCCGTGTAGCCTGAGTGTCCATACGAGGTGGGTGATACCAAAGAAGATATATAACTACTAGAGCCTCCTGCTGGTAATCTATCCCAGCCCAATGAGCGATGGCTTCTTGGTGATTTGGTTTGGGTAAAATATTCGACAGTACTTTCTTCCAAATATTTTTTGCCAGCATACGAGCCTTTGAGTAAATTCATTTGCATCAAAATAGCCAAATCTTTTGCCGAACTAAACAAACCCGCATGACCTGATACACCTCCCAACATGGCAGCAGTTTGATCTTGTACCGTTCCTTGTAGCAATCTCTCTCTAAAAACCTTATCGTTTTCAGTAGGTGCCATTTGTACTTTTGGAAAACGTTGTAAAGGATTATAGCCCGTAGTGGCTAGCCCCAATGGCTGATAAAAGGTGTTTTTTACAAAAATATCCAAAGATTGACCTGATACTTTTTCTACCAAATGTTGCATCATAATCAAACCCAAATCACTGTAGACAAATCCGTAATGTCCTTCTTTGTCTTTTTTGCCAGTCAATGATGATTGAATTACCCAATGCCAAACAGAATCACGAATGGCAGTTTTGGCATACATTCCTTCGGCTACTTGCAATGGATATTCCGACGATTCGGTATTGCTATAATATTCATTTTTCCAACCTAAAGGTGTACGTGTACGGTTCCAAAAAGGGATATAAGCTACTAACCCAGCCTGATGCCAAAGCACATCTTTGATGGTCATGTGTTCTTTATTTGTACCTCGTAACTCCTCTAAATAAAAAGAGACCTTTTGTTCAAGGTCTATTTTCTTTTGATCATATAAAGCCATAATGGCTTGTAAGGTGGCAGACACTTTGGTCACTGATGCCAAATCATAAATCGTTTGGTCGTTGACAGGATTGCTAGACGACTCATAACTTAGCCGTCCGAAGTTTTTCTGATACACAATTTGCCCTTTACGAGCTACCACCACTTGACAGCCGGGGAAGGCTTTCTGTTCAATAGCACTCTGAACAATCGTGTCTATTTGATTGAGGGTTGTGGTATTAAAACCCAAACCTTCAGGATTACCATCTTGTACTAAACCCGTTTGATTGGTAATGATACCATCTCCTGCTTTGTAAAGTCCTTCTACAGATACTGGAAGTTTTCCTTTGGCTGAAAGTCTACCAAAAATTACATTAGCAACTGCTTTGTGTGCTTCTGGTACATCCTCGTAGCCACAAATAACAGTTTTTGACTCGTTGAAATATTTTAAACTATAAGGGTTTCCAAAAACGCATAGAATGACATTGGTTTTCTTTTCTAGTTTTTTGATAAACTCCTGCATTGAAGTACTTACGCCATAGCGTGTGTAGGGCGTGTTCTTCAAATCATGAATACCAACAACCACCGTACTAGTTGAATCTACCGAACGGAGAACTTCATTGTAAAATGCCTCAGAATTTTTGCCTCCACTAGTAAAATGTTGGAAGTTGCCATATTGATCTAAAGCTCTTTCAAAACCATTGTCAGGATTAATATCAATACCCACGGATACCAGTTTTTTATCGGCTCCACTCATGGGAAGCAAAGTTTGGTCATTTTTTACCAAAGTCACTGCATTGTTAAATAACTCCTGACGAATTGCTGCCGCCTCTTGCGTATGAAGGTCTTGATACAAATTGGTAGTTTCGACGTACTTGAATTTATTTAACCCTACCCAATATTTTGCATGTAAAATTTTCTTTACTCTATAATCTACCTCCGCTTGTGGAATGGTTCCATTAGTGATAGCTTCTTTTATTTTTTTGATACCTTCTGGAATATTTTCAGAGTATAGCAAAATGTCATTTCCTGCTAAAAAGGCTTGTAAATCTACGCCTCCAGGAATATGAGGCGACGTTTGAACACCACGCATATTCAAGGCGTCTGTAATGACTAAGCCTTTGAAACCCATTTCTTGTTTCAATAAATTGGTTACAATTGTTGGGGAAAGTGTTGCAGGTTTCCAATCATATACTGGTACTTGGAGGTGCCCAACAATAACAGACTTAATAGAATCATTAATCAATCGTTGGAAAGGATATAGCTCCATATCCTTAAGGCGTTGCGCACTGTAAGCCAACTGTGGTAAGGTACGGTGCGAATCGCCATGAGTATCGCCATGCCCAGGGAAATGTTTGGCGCAAGCAAGCAATTGTTCGGCCTGCATTCCACGCATATATGCACTACTTTTGGCTGCTACGTTTTCACGCAATTCACCAAAAGAACGGTGTCCAATAATTGGGTTGTTAGGATTGCTGTTGATATCTACTACTGGAGCAAAATTGAGGTGCACACCCAAACGCTTACATTGTCGAGCAATTTCTTGCCCCATACGATAAATCAGGTCGTTGTCTTGAATTGCACCAAGGGTAATTTGTTTTGGAAAAGCCATCGTATAATTCATACGCATAGCCAAACCCCATTCGCCATCGATGGATACTAACAAAGGAACACGAGCCTGCGACTGAAGACGGTTATTGATTTGAGCTTGAAGGTGAGGTTCGCTTTTGAAGAAAATTACGCCGCCTACTCCATAATTGTTGACAAGTGTTTCGACTTTTTTGAAATGCCCTTCGCCATTATTAGGATGCACCGCCAACATAAAGAACTGACCAATTTTTTGGTCGTCAGTCAAGGTTGCAAATACACTATCAACCCATTGGTTTTCAAGTAAAATACTGCTAGTGTTGAAAAGAGGAGCATTGGGTGGAGTAAAAACCATATTTGCAATTGGGTGCGCAATTGCCACACGACGCACGCGTGCACGACTTTTGCGTGATCGACTGCTTTTACGACTCACATGACGACGCTTGCGGGCTCTTTGTTGTTCAAGAGGTGAAGCCGACGAAACATCTGTTGCCACAACGATGGCACCTAACAATAGGGTTATAATACAACTTAACGCTAATAATCTTTTCAACATCATCTTCTCTAATTTCCTATTCAGTCTATTGCTAAACTAAACGAATTCAATGGCTAGGTTATCTTTTATTGTCCGTTTTGACAATCATTTTCCACAAAAACCTCTCCTCAATCCTAAATCCACAAAACAAATTTTCTTTTAAATAACAAATTTACCATAAATACTTTGGCATTAAAAACTCGAAACCAAACTTATTGTCAATTGCGTGATTTGTGATTTAGTGTTTGAGTGATTTAGGTATTAATGCCGAATGATGCGTTATGAAATAGAGCTGCACAAAAGATTTTATTTTGGTCAAAAGAACTCTTTTGATTAGATTTTTTTGATGTAGTGGCAACTCTTGCAGTTGCCACTACACCAATTTCATTAAAAAAGCGGTCGGAAATTGTTTTTCCGACCGCTTTTTTAGGTAATAATATTCGGCTTTAGACGCAAAGTATTGCGTCTCTACAAGTAATATTCATATTAAAAATAATCCCTAAATCACTCAACCACTCATTCTCTCAATCCACCCAATCCTATTGCTCCATCAAATA
>NZ_JBMLSD010000082.1:0-11687 GCF_049240685.1 Flectobacillus sp. | reverse complement strand
TAGGCTTTAATACTTGCGATATTTCACAATTTGAGCGTTTGTTGAGTGACAAATTTGAGTTTTTCCATGACGTCGACAGTATTTCGTATAAGCCTCAATTTTTACAAAATATCAAAAAAGGATTATGTAAAACTCCTGATACCTATCAATCTCGTCGAGCTTTGGTAGAAGAAAGTACGGAGGTTTACCCATTGTATAAAAACAAAGTTTTGTATGGTGCTATCCAGCATGGTGTGCATAAGTTTTATGAAAAAATAGCAGGAAAAGAAGAGCGCTTTGCCAGTACAGCCAAGTTTACGCATGTTTGGCTACTCGAAAATGGCGCATGGAAATTAGCTCGTGGACTCAGCTTTGACCATCAGCAAAAAGATATTCCTTTTCAATCTGCATCTACTTTTGACAATATTCCTGATATAGAAAAATGGTTACAAGAAAACAACGTTCCCACGCTGGGAATCGGCGTGATAAATGCTGGCAAAATTCAAGATATTAAGGTTTATGGAACACTGAAAAAAGGAGTTACTGCTCCCTATAATACCATTTTCAATGTTGCCTCTTTGACCAAACCAGTTACAGCAATGGTAACGCTCAAGCTTGTAAGCCAAGGAAAATGGAATTTGGACGAACCTATTTACAAATACTGGACAGACCCCGATGTTGCCAAAGACCCTAATAGCAAAATTTTGACCACAAGACATTTACTGAGTCATCAAAGCGGATTTAAAAACTGGCGTTATATTAATGCTGATAACAAGCTACAGTTTGATTTTAAGCCAGGTACTCAATATCGTTATTCGGGCGAAGGACTTGAATACTTGAAAAAGGCCTTAGAAAATAAATTCCATAAAAGTCTGGAACAACTAGCGCAAGAACTCATTTTTACACCTTTGCAAATGACTCAAACCCAATTGGTTTGGACCAACAAAATTGATATTTCAAGATACGCCATTGGCTACAACAAAGAAGGTGAAGCTTATCCAGTAGAAAAAAATACCAAAGCCAGTGCTGCCGACAATTTGCTTACGACGATTGAAGACTACAGCAAATTTATGCTAAGTATTATGAAAGGAGAAGGACTTAGTAAGGAGGTTTTTGAGGATATGATTAAAACGCAGGTTATCACCAAAAAAGGAAAACATTTTGGTTTGGGCATGGAAATTTATGAATTAGAAAATGGTGAATATGCCATTTCGCACGGAGGAGCCGACAAAGGTTGTCAAACGATTATGTTTATTCTTCCCAAAACCCAACAAGGTTTAGTCATTTTTACGAATGTTGACGATGGTTACAAAGTTTATGAGAAAATTCTTTTCCACTATTTTGGAGAAAAAGGTAGAAAAATCTTCGAAATAGAAACGAAATAAACCTTGCCTCGTAGAGATACCAAAACAGGTATCTCTACGAGGATAAAATCATATTTTTCTGTAAAAATCAGGAATATCCCACCTATAGCCCCAAAGCTAAAAGCCCCCAAAACAACACCTAAGCGCTTTTGTACAAAGTTGACCAAACATTTCAAATAAGTAAATAAAAGCACCTATATCTACGGCAAAATTGTATAATACATTGAGAAAATGATACAAATAAGACCCTACACTGTAGGCTATCTTTGTGATTCAATCATTCTCGTTTTTTCAATTACCTCAGCGTACTAATTGCCAATGAAAAATAGCACTGGTAAGATATTTTTGCTCCTTTGTTGCACTTTTTTTGTACTTTGTTCAAAATGTTTTGGACAAATATCCGAAGTATGGGTATCTCCCTCGGGTTCGGACAGTAACATTGGTACCAAAGAACAACCCCTTGCTAGCCCTTCAATGGCACTCAGAAAGGTGCGTGAGCTGAGAAGATTGCATCAAACCGACCCTTCAAAATCTGTACATATTTATCTTAGTGCAGGTAGATATTTTTTAGAAGAACCTATCCATATCAGACCCGAAGATTCAGGTATATCAAATAACCCCACCATCCTCGAAGCAGCCCCTCATGCACAAGTTTCTATTAGCGGTGGCAAAGCTATTATCAACTGGAAATTGCTAAAAGAAAATCTTCCTTTTTTACCACAAAAAGCGAAAGGAAAAATTTGGGTAGCCGATTTACCTGAGGGTATTTCATCGGGAATTCGCCAATTGTGGGTCAATGGAAAAAAGGCAACTCGTGCCAAAAATACGACTGGCATTGAGATGCAACGTATTCTTTCTTGGAATAAAAAAGAACAAACTTGTTGGATTCCGGCACCCAAAGAAGCGCATCTGGAACAAGCTAAAGGATTGGAATTCTTTATCCATCAGTGGTGGGAAATCGCACAATTGCGGGTAAAAAAATTAGAAGTGCAAGGGGATAGCGCAAAACTTACTTTCTTCCAACCAGAAAGCCGTATTCAATCAGAACACCCTTGGCCAGCGCCTTGGATTTCGAAAGAGACGGGCAATTCTGCTTTTTATTTATGCAATGCTTTACAGTTTTTGGATGAAGCTGGCGAGTATTTCTGTGATCTTGTTGAGCAGAAAATCTACTATTTCCCATTCTCAAACGAGAATATGAATCAAGCTGAAGTAATTGCTTCTCATTTGGAGACATTGGTGCGCATAGAAGGAACACCCGAAAAACCTGTACAACATTTTCATATTCAAAACATTAACTTCGAGCATACCGCCTACTGGCGACCAGCTACGCAAGGACACGTGGCACACCAAACGGGTATGCCTATGACTGATGCTTACAAATTAAAAATTGCAGGAACGCCAGAAAAACAAACGCTCGAAAATCAAGCTTGGATTATTCGTCCGACAGCGGCGGTTAGTATCAACCATAGTCAAAATATTCATATTCAAAACTGTCAATTTACCCATTTTGCCTCTACAGGCTTGGATTTGTACAAAGGCGTTAGCCAAAGTTCAGTGACTGGTAATTTGTTCAAAGACCTTGGTGGCAATGGTATTTTGGTGGGCAATTTTTCTGATGAAGCTACCGAAATACATTTACCATATAATCCTACAGACCAACGAGAAGTTAGCCATCATATCCAAATTTCGAATAACCTTATTACCGATGCGACCAACGAAGATTGGGGAAGCGTTGGAATAGGTGTGGGCTTTGCGCATGATATTCAAATTACACATAATGACATTTCAAATGTACATTACTCTGGTATCAGCGTAGGTTGGGGTTGGACACGTCATGTTACTGTTTTGAAAAATAATCTTGTAAAGGCTAATAAAATTCGCCTTTATGGTAAAAATATGTACGATGTCGCTGGTATCTATACGCTTTCGGCACAGCCCAACACGCAAATCATTGAGAATGTAATAGATAGCATTTATCGTGCGCCGTATGCGCATATTCCTAGTCACTGGTTCTACCTCTATACCGACGAAGGCTCTTCGTTTATGACTATTCGTGATAACTGGACGGCTTCGACCAAATACTTACAAAATGCGAATGGGCCAGCTAATACATGGGAAAATAATGGTCCTAGCGTAGCAGATAGTATTTATCAAAAAGCTGGTTTAGAGCCACAATTCCAATCTCTTTTACGTTTCGCCAATCCGTATGACGCTCGCTACGACATCAATATCGAAAAGCCTGTAATAGTCGAGTTGGTCTCAGCGCAAGGAAAAACGCTTGATAAAGAAAAACTAAAAGTCATTTTGGGAAAAAGCAAAATCAGTACTTCGTCCGTCTATCAGTGGCAAAATCATACGGTCATTTTTGATAAAGTGCAAGATGTGTATTTACTCCAAGATCGCCTCAAAAATGCTTTTCCAGAAGTAAAAATTAAAACTTATCATGATTTATTCTATGAGTTTAATCGTGAAAAATGTGGAGAAAAGAAAAAAGAAGGAACTTGGAAACATATTTTGTTAACTGCCAATTTGGTTGCTGATTCCAACAAACAAAAAGCGTATTTAGACGCTCACGCTACTCAATTTGAAAAGTGGCCTGAAGTGTCAAAAGGCTTTTGTAAGGCTGATTTTCAACAACTTTTATTATTCAAAAATGGTCGCCAGCTCATGCTTGTCATTAGCATTCCTGCTGAAGCTGATTTCGAAAAACTCAATCCACGCACTACCCTCGACAATCCAAGGGTAAATGATTGGAATAAAGCCATGAAAGATTATCAGGAAGGGTTGGAAGATGCACCCAAAGGCGATACTTGGGAGTTTTTGAAACCTCTCGAATTTTAAGAAATAAAGTCATTTAACAATATTTAGTCAAAACCATGTTAAGAATAGGCATTTTAGGACTGGGAGAAGGACGAAGCACTATGTCTGCTGCGCTTGCGAGTTCAAAGTTAGAATTAGTAAAAATATGTGATTTACGCTTAGAGCTTTGCCAGCAACGTGCCAAAGAGTTTGATTTTCAGTCTTATACCACCAATTTTCAAGAATTACTCGACGACGAAAGTATCGATATTATTGCCATTTATACCCCTGACAAATGGCATGCTACGCACGTAAAGCAAGCGCTCTTACACGGCAAGCATGTAGTATGTACAAAACCATTTATCGACAATTTGGCTGATGCTAAGGAGCTTATTGAGTTGTCCGAAAAAACAGGAAAAAAGGTATTTGTGGGTCAAAGTTCTCGTTTTTTCGAACCTATGAAAAAGCAAAGAGCAGACTATGAAAAAGGTCTTATCGGTGACCTTATTACCATCGAAGGCTATTATCATGCTGATCACCGTTGGTTTTTGGAAAAAGGCTGGTCTCTTGAATCAGCATTCAAATGGTTATATGGTGGATTGAGTCACCCTGTGGACTTTATTCGTTGGTATTTGCCCAATATCGAAGAGGTGATGGGTTATGGTATGTTGAGTGCTAATGGCTTGAAAGGCGGACTCAAAAACCCTGATACTATGCACTTTATCTTTAAAGCTACCGACGGACGTATTGCACGTGTAAGTGGCTGTTATACAGGCCCCGTACAACCAGTAGTGCGCGATAGCGAAATGAGTTGTATTCTGCGTGGAACAGAAGGATGTAGTCAAGCTGATTACATGGATTTAAGATATGCCGTGACGACCAATACAGGCGAGGAAATCGTACAGACTTGGGAACATAAACTAAAGCATTATTTCAGATTTGAAGGTAAAAGTCACCACGCTGGCGAATACCAAAACTACCTTGAATACTTTGTTGATTGCCTAGAAAGCGGACAAACAGCCTATCCAGATGTGAGAGAAGGAATCGGAACTGTAGCGCTATTACAAGCAATGGATCGTTCATTATCGACTGGTCAGCCCGTAAAGGTTGCTGATCTTTTGGCAGAATTTAGCTTGTAAGCAACAGGGTTGAATTGTAAATATAAGTCTTTAATTATCAAAAATTTACATTCTCAATTCACAACTCACAATTCTGCATTATTACCTCTGTTTGATAAAATAGTAAAACCATGAAACACTATTTCTTACTACTGGCTTTATTGGGATTGCTTTTTTCTAGCTTTAGAAAAGACGAAAAGGCGATTACTGTTGAAAAAGTCCGTTGTGAATTTTTACAAAATCCTGAAGGTATCGACGTAGTACAACCACGTTTGAGTTGGCAAATCAATACCAACCAAAGAGCAGTCAATCAGACAGCTTATCAAATCTTGGTGGCTTCTAGTCAAGAGTTATTGGCGCAAAACCAAGGTGATTTATGGGATTCTGGAAAAATCAATTCAGACGAAACGATTCAGGTACGCTATGCAGGAAAAGCCCTCAAAAGTCGTAGTAAATGTTTTTGGAAGGTAAAGGTTTGGACCAATAAAGGAGAGTCAAATTGGTCTGAAACAGCATCTTTTAGTATTGGTTTGCTCAATTATGTAGATTGGAAAGGACGTTGGATTGGCTTAGATCGCTCATTTCCATGGGATAACGAAGGGCAGTTTTCACGCTTGTCGGCTCGCTATTTCAGAAAAGATTTTACGGTAAAGAAAAAACTTAAAAGTGCTACTGCCTATATCATCGGCTTGGGTCTTTATGAGTTATATCTCAATGGTCAAAAAGTTGGTAATCAGGTATTAGCACCTGTTCCGACGGATTATAACAAAGGTGTCAAATACAATACTTTTGACGTAACAAATTTGTTGCAACAAGGCGCCAATGCAGTGGGGTCAATTTTGGGAAATGGTCGTTATTATACGATGCGCCAAGATTACAAACCTTATAAAATCAAAACATTTGGTTATCCTAAAATGCTTTTCAACCTCGACTTGGTTTATGACGATGGCAGTCGCGAAACTATCGTCAGCGATGATACGTGGAAAGTCACTGCCGATGGACCTATTCGATGCAATAATGAATATGACGGAGAAGAATACGATGCTACCAAAGAGTTAGGCAATTGGAGTCAATCGGGCTACACAGATACTTCATGGCTCAAGGCGCAATTGGTACAAGAACCAGGCGGCGACTACGAAGCACAAATGACTGCAAACATGAAGGTTATGCAGACCATCAAACCAATTGCTCTTAAAAAACTCAATGCTCAAACCTACATTTTAGATATGGGTCAAAACATGGCTGGCTGGTTGCGTTTAAGTGTTCAGGGAAAAAAAGGTCAAAAAGTCACCCTTCGTTTTGCTGAAAGTCTGCAAGCAGATGGAAGTTTATATGTACGTAACCTTCGTGATGCCAAAGTTACCGATATCTACACGCTCAAAGGAGAAGGTACAGAAACTTGGGAGCCTCGTTTTGTCTATCATGGTTTTAGATATGTTGAGATTACAGGTTTTCCAACAGAACCCAAGCTTGAGCAATTTGAAGGAAGAGTGGTATACGATGAGATGAGTGATGCGGGTAAATTCCAAAGTTCGAATACTACGCTCAATCAGATATTTACCAATGCTTATTGGGGAATTCGTAGCAATTATAAAGGTATGCCAGTGGATTGCCCACAACGCAACGAGCGCCAGCCATGGCTGGGAGACCGTACTACAGGAGCTTATGGCGAAAGCTATTTATTTGATAATCATACCCTTTATGCCAAATGGCTAGATGATATAGAGCAAAGCCAAAAAGCGGACGGAAGCATCCCAGATGTAGCCCCTAGTTTTTGGAGATACTATGGCGACAATGTTACGTGGCCAGCTACCTATATCACGATTGCCGATATGCTCTACCAGCAATTTGGAGATGCTGAACCTATCAAAAAACATTACCCATCTATGAAAAAATGGGCAATGTATATGGCTGAAAAGTATACCGAAAACGGATTAATCACCAAAGATAAATATGGCGATTGGTGTGTACCACCTGAGTCAAAAGAATTGATTCATGCCAAAGATGAAAGTAGATTGACTGATGGCAAATTGTTAGCTACAGCCACTTATATTCGTGTATTACAACTAATGCAAAAATTTGCTCAAACTACTGATAATCTGAAAGATGTATCATCTTTTTCCAAAATGGAATCAGATTATAAAAATGCCTTTAACCAAGCATTTTTGAAGACTTCAAACTACAGCAATGGAACTGTCACAGCCAACTTATTACCCTTGGTTTACGACATAGTTTCGGCTGAAGAAAAAACTAAGGTTGCAGAAAATTTAATTCAAACCATTGTACAAAAAAACAACAGCCATATCAGCACGGGCGTCATTGGTACACAATGGCTGATGCGAGGATTGAGCAATCTCGGAAAAGGAGATTTGGCATATACCATTGCGACACAAAAAGACTATCCAAGTTGGGGGTATATGGTTGAAAATGGCGCCACAACAATTTGGGAATTATGGAATGGCAATACCGCCAACCCCGAAATGAACTCAGCTAATCATGTGATGTTGTTAGGTGATTTGTTGATTTGGTATTACCAACATTTGGCAGGTATTAAATCCAGAGAAACCGCATACAAATACATTGAGTTAAAATCAGATTTTCCAAAAGGATTAAATCAAGTACAAGCAAGTTATCAGTCAATACGAGGAACCATTGAATCCCATTGGAAAAAAGAAGGCAATACTTCTACTTGGCAAGTTAGCGTACCAGCCAATAGCAAAGCCATTATTTATATTCCTTCCCCCGATTATCAAAACATTACAGAAGGAGGGAAGGTAATTTCTCAATATAAAGAAATCAAAATCATGGGTTTGAGTCAAACATATACCATACTAGAAATTGGTTCTGGTTCTTACTCATTCGAATTTAAAATATAGGAATAGAGTACAAGGTCTGAGGCTCAGTTTTATACTTTTCACTTTGTGCCTATGTGCCTTGGTAACTGTTTCAAAGCAAAAAAGCATTTATGAAAAAATTACTCATTGGATTCATATTCATCACTTGTACTTTGGCATTGCCACTGACATCGGAAGCTCAAGTTTGGAAAAAAGGGCTTCTTGTGGATGAATTTGTGGTAGAAAATCCACCTTTCCCCGAAAGTCATGCCTCTACAATTGCTGAAACACCTACAGGGTTAGTTTCAGCGTGGTTTGGAGGTACCAAAGAACGCAATCCAGATGTTTGTATTTGGGTAAGTCGCCAAGAAAATGGCAAATGGCAAGCACCACAAAATGTTGCCAATGGCATCGTCAACGACACTTTGCGTTATGCTTGTTGGAATCCAGTTTTGTACCAAATTCCTAATGGCGAGCTTTTACTATTTTATAAAATAGGCCCTAGTCCTGCCAAATGGAAAGGTTGGCTCAAAACTTCGTCCGATGGTGGAAAAACTTGGTCAGAGGCCAGAGCTTTACCAGAAGGATATATCGGACCTGTCAAAAACAAGCCTGTATTACTATCCAATGGCAACTTATTTTGTCCAAGCAGTACCGAAGGCTCATTGGGCTGGCGCTTGCATTTTGAAGTGACCAAAGACGGTGGAAAAACATGGAGACAGGTTGGACCTATCCAAGGAGATAAAGACACGCAAGGAATCCAACCAAGCATTTTAGATCATGGAAAAGGCAAATTGCAAATTTTAGCACGAAGCAGAAATAGAGCGATTCTGACTTCTTGGTCGTATGATAATGGAGAAACTTGGACTCCTTTAGCCAAAAGTAATTTGCCCAATAACAACTCAGGTACAGATGCCCTAACAGCCTCAAATGGAAAGCATTATTTGATTTATAATCATGTATTGCCTCCAGGAGATTTGGCAAAAGGGCCAAGAACACCTCTGAATTTATCGGTTTCAAATGATGGCATCAATTGGTCTGCCGCCTTGATTGTCGAAGATTCTCCTATTAGTCAATATTCCTATCCATCTATTATTCAAACCAAAGATGGATTATTGCATGTGATTTACACATGGCGCAGACAAAAAATTAAACACGCTGTAATAAACCCTAAAAAACTCAAAATCGTAAAAATTACTGAGGGCAAGTGGCCTGTTGTAAAAGGTTATACCGCTCCGCAAGGAGGCGAAATTACAAAAGACTAATCCTCAGAAATACCTTAATTAATATGAATACGCTTCAACATGTAAGTATTTATTTCCCGAATAAATTGGTATTTGGTAGCGGTGTTATCAACCAAATCGCCGAAGAATTAAGCGGATATAATGCCCAAAAAGTTTTATTAGTTACAATAGAACCTATCCTAAAAGCCTTAGAACCGCTTTTAGCAGACATAAAAGCTCGACAAATCGAAGTACAAATTGATACAAGTATTGTGCAAGAACCTACTTTCGAAGACTTTTTTTCATTAATGAAAAAAGTAGAGCCATTCAATCCCGACGTAGTACTTGGCATTGGTGGCGGAAGTGTGCTAGATATTGCCAAACTAGTAGCAGCTCAGCTTGACAATCCTCAAGAACTAAGAGAATATGTTGGCATTGGGTTGTTAAAACAAAGAGCCAAAAAGTTGATTTGTGCGCCAGCCACCGCAGGAACAGGAAGCGAGGTTTCACCAAACGCTATTCTGGTTGATAATCTTGACAATCAGAAAAAAGGCATTATTAGTCCTTACCTAGTTCCAGATGCTGTATATGCAGACCCTTTGTTAACGGTAAGCGTGCCTGCAAGTATCACGGCAGCAACGGGACTTGATGCGCTTACGCATTGTTTGGAAGCCTATACCAACAAATTTGCCAATCTGTTTATCGATATGTATGCTTATGAAGGAATGAAGTTGATTGGAGCACATATTGTCGAAGCTGTACAAAATGGTAATAATGAACACGCACGTGTACAAGTTGCCATGGGCAGTTTACTTGGAGGTTTTTGTTTAGGGCCTGTCAACACGGCTGGGGTGCATGCTTTGTCTTATCCTTTGGGAAGTTTATATCACTTACCACATGGTTTGTCAAATGCCCTTTTGCTTCCCTATGTAATGGAATACAATCTTGTGGCAGCACCCGAACGATATGCCAAAGTAGCAGAAGCACTTGGTTGCGAACCAGTGGCGGATTCGCTCGAAATGGCAAAGTCTGGCGTAGCAAAAGTGCGAGAACTTATCAAGGCTTGTGGTATTCCTGCTACCTTACGTGAGGTAGGTGTGGCACATGAAGATATTCCTCAAATGGCGAAGGATGCCCTAAAAATTCAAAGGTTGTTGAAAAATAATCCAAGACCTATAGAGGAGTCTGACGCTATTCAAATTTTTGAAGCTGCCTTCTAAACTCCCCATTAGGGCTGTACGAAGGAAGATAATACCTATCCATTTCGGATATCGGATGTTGGATTTCGGAAGTGTAATCTACTTTTTTTTGTAAAAAATAAAGGTATTTTACTCTATTTCTGAAATCTGAAATAGTTTGAAAATCTCCCAATCATAAATCCTTAAATCAACTGTTCTCCATGAACACGATATAAACTACCCCATGAGTATTCAAAAAAAATATAACGGAATAGTGGTACCAGCGGTAACGCCTCTGACTGAAAGTTTTCAGTTGGACCACGGTGCAGTCGAAAGCATGTTCGATAATTTTTACTGTAACCATGTTTTACCTTTTATTCTTGGAACTACTGGCGAGTCAGCATCTTTGCCTTTTGAATTAAAGGCTGATTATATAAGACAAGCAGGGAAAAATAAACAAAAAGGAACCACATTATATGCTGGTATTGCCTCGAATTGCCTCGAAGAATCGATAGAGCTTACCAAAATTAGCGAACAAGCAGGAGTAGATGTGGTAGCAGCCACTTTGCCCTCTTATTACGCACTGACTGAAAGTCAGATGAAACGCTATTTTGAACAATTAGCCGACGCTATTCCTTTGCCATTGATTATTTATAATATTCCTGCAACCACTCATAGTTCTGTTCCTCTACAAATCATTGACGAATTGAGCTATCACAGCAATATTATTGGTTTAAAGGACTCTGAAAGAAATGTAGAACGCCTTCATGAATCCCTCCATTTGTGGAAAGATAGACCAGACTTCAGTCATTTTATGGGTTGGGCAGCCAAATCGGCAGAAGCGATGTTGTTAGGCAGTGATGGTATTATTCCAAGTACTGGAAACTTTATCCCTAGTATTTATCATGAAATGCAAGAAGCTGTCCGTCAGAACGATACCACCAAAGCCCTTCGTATGCAAGAGCTTTCGGATTTGTATGGAAGTCTGTACCAAAAAGGTCGTACACTTGGCGAGTCGCTTTGGGCTTTAAAAGCATTGATGTCAACGCACCAGCTATGCCAGCCAATTGTAATGCCTCCATTGCAAGGTTCTTCGCAAGAAGATTTATTGCAACTAAAAGAGGCTTACGCACAAGCACTAGAGAGTTTAGCATTGTCGGAGTAGCTGTAGGCACAAGGCAACAGGCAC
>NZ_JBMLSD010000081.1:0-21311 GCF_049240685.1 Flectobacillus sp. | reverse complement strand
CACTGTGTACCACAGCCACTTCGTACCTTTTAAGCTTTTCTTACAAATTCAGACTTAAGTCCCATTGCTCCGAAGCCATCTATTTTACAATCGATATTGTGGTCACCGTCGGTTAGGCGAATATTTTTTACTTTGGTGCCTGCTTTAATAGGTTTTGGTGCACCCTTCACAGGCAAATCTTTGATTACGACAACAGTATCTCCATCCTGTAATTCATTTCCGTTGGAGTCTACCACTTTGGCTGTAGCGTTTACTTCATCAGCTTCAACTTCTGTGGGATTCCATTCATGAAAACATTCAGGACAAACCAACAAATCATCACTAGGGTAAGTGTATTCGCAATTACATTTTGGACATGGGGGAAATTCTGACATGGTAATAGTTTTAAATGATAAATTTATAAAATTGTCAAAGATGATACCACTAGAAGTGCTACCAGAGTTAATTGAGTTGACAAAGGTACGGAAATAGCTTTGGAATTGTAAAAAATGTTCGCTAGTGAAAGAAATAGCCAATAATTGAACTCCTTTTAAAAGATTAAATACTTTTTTACCCCTGTTATATTACTAAATTACCCCCTTTTAGCTAAATTGTGTGATTGTACTTTTGCAGTATTGTTTATTACTCAATCAATATTGCTATCTCCAATAGTCATTGTTTATAATTCTTAGTTAACATGAAAAAAACACTAACCCTTTTATTAACCCTACTCCAAGGAAGCTTACTGGCTCAAAATCCATGGGAAAACCCTTCTTTAATCGATATCGGTAAAGAAAAAGCCCATACGGATTTTGTACTTTATGCAGACAAGTCTTCGGCAGTAATCAAAAATCCTCAAAAAAGCCCTTTTTATCAGTCATTGAATGGCACTTGGAAATTTGTTTACGCAGACAGAATCTCTGACGCTCCTACAAATTATTTTGAAACAAATTTGGACGATAGCAAATGGAATGATTTGCCAGTACCTTCCAATTGGGAAAGAAAAGGGTTTGGAACAGCGATTTATACCAATATTGTTTATCCTTTTCCCAAAAATCCTCCTTTTATTGGTGGTGATAACCCCGTGGGAACGTATCGTAAAGCTTTTACCGTTCCAGAAAACTGGTCTGATCGTGAGATTTTACTGCATTTTGGCTCTATTACTGGGTATGCCCGTATTTATGTCAATGGCAAATTTGTAGGTATGACCAAAGTTTCTAAGTCTCCTGCAGAGTTTAATATTAGTCAGTTTTTACAAAAAGGAAAAAATACGCTCGCTGTACAGGTATATCGTTGGCATGATGGAAGCTATTTGGAAGACCAAGATTTTTTTAGAATATCGGGAATTGAGCGTGATGTTTTCCTTACGGCTTTGCCCAAAACATCACTTTGGGATTTCTTTATAAAAGGTGATTTGGATGCTAAATATACAGATGGTTTGTTAAGTGCAGAGGTATCTTTAAGAAAGTTTAAAGGTAGTAATGTGGATGCAGGTACCATAAATATGGAATTATTGGATAAAACTGGTAAAACGGTTTGGTCTCAAACACAAAAAGTTGCTAAGTCTGCCGATACACTTCAAAATGTAGCTTTCAAAACTACAATCAAAAATCCATTGAAATGGAGTGCAGAATATCCTAATCTTTATACTTGCGTGATTTCGGTAAACGATGCACAGGGAAAATCTCTAGGAACGACAAGTTACAAGGTAGGATTTAGGAAAGTAGAAATCAAAAATGCTCAACTATTAATCAATGGTGTTCCAACTTATGTACATGGTGTTAATCGTCACGAACACGACCCTGTTGAAGGGCACGTACCTAACCGTGAGTTGATGCTAAAGGATATTCAGTTGATGAAGCAATACAATATCAATGCGGTGCGTGCAAGTCACTATCCAAATGACCCATATTGGTATGAGCTTTGTGACCAATATGGCCTGTATGTTGTAGACGAAGTAAACCTCGAAACACACGGTATGGGTGCTGAGTGGCAAGGGAGCTGGGACAAGACAAAACACCCTGCATACCTTCCATTGTGGGAAAATGCGCACAAAGATCGCACCGAGCGAATGTTCGAACGAGACAAAAATCACCCTTCTGTGATTATTTGGTCATTAGGAAATGAGTGTGGAAATGGCCCAGTATTTTATGAAACTTACAAATGGTTAAAATCAAAAGATAATACCCGTTTTGTACAGTCTGAGCAAGCAGGCGAAAATGCCAATACAGATATCGTTTGTCCGATGTATCCACGTATCGAAGATATGTTGAAGTACGCGAATGACAACACCAAAACTCGCCCATATATTATGTGTGAATATGCGCATGCAATGGGAAATAGCTCAGGAAATTTCCAGCGTTATTGGGATATTATTCGTAGCTCAAAACACATGCAAGGTGGTTTTATTTGGGACTGGGTTGACCAAGGGATGTTGACCAAAACAACAGATGGACGCCCGTTTTATGCCTATGGAGGTGATTTGGGAGGCTATTATTTGCAAAACGACGAAAACTTCTGTGCCAATGGGGTGGTTGCTTCAGATAGAACACCGCATCCAGGCTTGTTTGAAGTTAAAAAATCTTACCAAAGTATTATTTTCTCTGCTAAAAACTTGGAAAGTGGTGAGATTAAAGTAGAAAACCTTTTTGATTTTACAAATTTAGATAATTATACTTTCAAATGGGTTTTAACAAAAGATGGTAAACCTGTGGCTGACGGAAATTTTGAGCTAAGTTTGGCACCAAAACAAGCGCAGGAGGTGAAAATTAATTTGCCTGCTAAAAAAGATAGAGGTGAGTATGCTTTAGAATTATATGCCTACACAAAAACTGCTACCGAGCTAGTACCAGCAGGACATGAAGTTGCTCGCGAGCAATTACGCTTCGACAACAGTTATTATTTCCAAGTGAGTCGTCCGAGAACAGGTACTTTGGAAATCAGCAAAGCCAACAACCGCCTTACCTTCAAAACTGATAAAGTGACGGGCACTTTTAACACGCAATGGGGTAATTGGGAGAAATACAGCGCTTTAGATGGTTCTACTTCAATCAATAGTTTGCCTGAGCCATTTTTCTGGCGCGCTCCAACCGATAACGATTTTGGTAACGATATGCCATATAGATTAGGCATTTGGAGAAATGCCCATGCCAATAAGGCTGTATCAAAGGTTACCGTTGGCGAGCAAAACGCTGAGGGTATAAGTATTCAGGTTGACTATTTTTTAGCAGGAATTGATGCTAATTATACCGTTATCTATCAAATTTTGAACGATGGTGCCGTAAAAGTAACAGCCAATTTGGATTTAGGTGACAGAAATCTTCCAGAAATGCCTCGTTTTGGTATGCGAATGAATCTTAAGCAAGATTACAAATTGTTGAATTACTATGGTAGAGGACCTTGGGAGAATTATCAGGATCGTAATTTGGCCTCTTTCTTGGGCGTGTATGCCGATACTGTGGTTAATGCAGTAACCTCAAATTACATTCGTCCACAAGAACATGGGTATCGCACTGATACTCGTTGGGTCAAGATTGCCAATGCACAAGGAAATGGTTTGATGATTGAAGGAGTTCAGCCTATCAGTTTTAGCTTGCTACCTTTCAAAACAGAAGATTTAGACCCAGGTTTGAGCAAAAAACAACAACATCCAACCGATATTAAGATTCGTAATGAGAATACTTTACAAATCGACCTAAAGCAAAGAGGTCTTGGTGGTGATGATAGTTGGGGGGCTTTGCCACATAAAGAATATCGATTGACTGATAAGAAATTTACCTATAGTTATATCCTTAGTTTGTTTTAAGTTTGAATACGCTTTAGGCTTTATGTCGTAGGAATTAGGTAAGTGAGCAAAATAGGTTGAAAATGAAGCAATAGGCATCGAGTAAGCCGTATGAAAAGAGGTTAACATATCTCGAAAGATATAAACCTTTTGTAGAACGCTTTCGGCAAAAACATATTGTTAAAAAAACAATGTTACACTTTTTGCCTTATGCCTGAAACACAAAATCCAATCTAATTTTGTGCTATTACCTACTTATTTCGGTCCAAATGTCTTTATAATTTCATTAGAACCATTTGCCTACGGCATATCGCTTAGAGCATTCATCAAAACAAATGTATACAACAAAAGGGAAGGGCTCTTTATCGAGTTTTTAAGCAAAAATCTTTTCAATAATTTTCTAGGAAATAGAGCTCGTGATAAACAATTTTTTGTTTTCACTATTCACAAAAATAAATGGTTCCTAGTGTGGCGATTCAGTGAGGATTGTTAACACGAATTTTACAAGCAAATACACAATGCAATTTGTCTTAGCTTAAAAAATATGTAGTTGAATATTACCAAAAAAGCGGTCGGTATTTGTTTTCCGACCGCTTTTTTGATAATACTTGTTTGGTTTCAAAATAGATAGATGCTGTAATATAAGTAGGAAAATGTTATTAGTTAATTGTGCTTGCCTAAAATAGCTTGACCTCAAAGTCAACTTATATCATGGGCAAAATGAAATCTGATTCTAAAAAATCAATTTAACAGGCTTCGCCTTATGCCTTCAAGATAAAACTTACTCTATTTTCCTCACATCCGAAATAACTTCTTTTCTTCAAGAAATTAAAGTCACAGGCTAACATGTTTAGTTAAATACAAAGGTGATTACGGAGTTTGCAGAAATTGTTAAATCATTAACATTTTTGAGAATACTTGGCTTAAGATTAGCATTTTCGGAGGTTTGGTAGGCAATTGCTTTTTTGTAGTTTAATCCTTCAATTAGCAATTGGCTAGGGGTATCCGAGGCATTGATAACCACCATAACAGTTTGCTTTGATTTTTGATCAAAGTAGGCTGAAATAAGCAATTTTTCTGGATTTACCTTACCTACAGAAACTTCTATTCTCTTGGCATTTGGTCTCACAAAACGGCTATAATTTCCGAAAGCCCATAACATCTTACTCTCTTCATAATTTCCATCAGTTTTGTTTTTATCAATATATACCAAACCGTCCTTGTAGTTGTAGGCAGAAATAGAGGTCCACCAATGCCAAGCGGTGGCATTTCCGTTTACAAGGTCATTGTGTATAACCTTGGCCACATAAAGAGCCGATTTCATTCCTAAATCTTTGCCATTGCCCTCTATTTCGCCAGCATTATCACCCAAAATACAATACTCGGTCATCCAATAGTGTAGCCCTTCAATTTTAGATACATTTGCGGCTAATTGTGTTCTTATCTGGCTAGCCTCTTTGTAGGGTGAAGTAGTAAAATAGCTATGTCCAGCAATAGATTTGTTCAGATTTGGCAAGTCACCTAGGTAATATTTTCCTGATTTCTGAAAAAAATCCTCAATTTGTGAGCCACGAGCAGGTTTATTGAATGGATCGTAAAGATAGTTGAGCTGACCAGCTTCTGCGATTGAGATTTGAGTCGGTAATTTTGCTGCCAATAATCTTTTGCTAAGTGCTTTGTTGATGCCTGCGATGTGCTCATTGTCGAAGGGCGTACCTTCCTGACCGCCATCGCTCCAATCCCACTGGGGTTCGTTAGTAGCACTGAGATAGTCTAAAGTTATACCTGTTTTTTGTCTGATTCCTTTAACAACTTCCGTTAAGAAATGAGCAAAATTGTCGTATTGCTCAGGGGATAAATTGGGTTTTCCATCAGTAGCAAAGGCTTTTTTGTTCGAGGTAAACTGAACAGGGGGAGAGTTGGTAAACCCCAAAAATTTATCGACCTTGTATTTTTTTGCTTCTTGTAAAAACCACATTTGAGCAGCCTGTTTTTCCCAATTAAATGAACCATCGTTGTTGAGAAAAGATTCAGCCCTGCGCCACTCGTCTTTTATACCGCTTTCTTTGCCTTGCTCGGTACTGCCAGCGCCGATATTAAAACGCCACAACGATAAGCCTATGCCCTCGGGTTGCCCGCTTTTGTCAACGTTTTTACTAAACAAAAGCTTGGCAATAGCCTTCTTTTTTTCATCGGGCCAATTCCCGACAAACTGCCCTGCCCAAGCGTCTGATCCGCCAAAATGTTCGATGGTTTGGAAGGTTTTTTGAGGATTTAATTTTACTAAAATGGGCTGTTGTGAGACTTGAGCAATCGAGGAAAACCCCAAACCCAAAGCCCCAGTTAGCAAGCATTTTTTAAATGAATTTTGAAAAGTATTTTTATATGACATCATGCTGAAATATTTGTAACTGAGCGAATAATGTATTTTAAAAATGGGGTGAATTAGCGTTGCGAGTTTTACAAATTATTATATTGTAAGTTAGTATCAGAAAAGATTAAATTAAGTATATCTGATGCAAAAATTGATTCTAATCTTTTGATTATGAATATCTTCAAATAACTGATACACTATTAACTAATAACGTTTTCTTACTTTTTTTAAAGAAAAGAAAGATTCAGTAATTCACCATTCACAGATTCGCCATTATTCAATCCCCCATCCATAGCGGAGGCGATTGATACCAGATTGATTAATGATTTTTAGGGTAATAGAAGTCCCTGTACCTTCTCTTGAAAATAGGCTATAGCTATCTCCATCACGTAAGCCTGGCCAATAAATACTTGCGACTTTATCATTTCTGAAAATATTGGATGAGGCAATCATGTAGGCTATTTCGTTATCTGATTGTGAGCCACCGATATAGTCTTTGCCTGTACTCATAGCTACGCCAAATTCCGAAACGATAGTTCTTTTGGCATAAACGCCCATTCTTCGACGCCAGTCAGATTCCCATTCGGTCAGGGTACGATTTGTCCAGAATGCATAATTATGTAAAGCCAATAAACATTCGGAAAATCTACTGTCTGCTCCGATACCAGTTACATCCTCCGAATATCCTGTGCCCGACAAAACAATGCGTTTGCGTGAAAGCGCTGGGAATCTTTGCAAAAACTCGGCATATACATCGCTTAAGGTTTGAAGAGAATACCCGTAAGGTTCATTAATTACTTCAAAATATACATAAGGGTTGTTGCCGTAGTCTTGTACTACCTTGGTCCACATTTGCCAAAAGTCGGCACTATTATCAATAAGTCCATTTTTTGATGAGGCAGATTCCCAACAACATAAGATTACACGAATTTTTTTACTGATGGCCTTGTCAATCGCACCTTTATATCGTGACCACCACACATCGTTCACCGAAGGCGGGTTAATTGGCAGACGAATTGTGTTTAGACCTTTGATATGGTTTTGAAAACCCGTTAAAATACCTTCAGATTTAGCAAAAACCGTAGCATATTCGTCGCCAGCTTCGAGGCCAGAAGGAATAACCCAACCATCCACAAAATTATCTCGAGCATCAGCCCAGTTGACCCCTGCAATACTGTCGACACCCACAGGAGTTGTATTTTTTACAACGGGGTCTGTTGGTACTACAGGAGAATCAATGGAATTCTTTGAACAAGCGTAGAATAGAGTAGAGGTAAGAATCAGAGAAAGTAATTTTTTCATAGGACTAGAAGGGATTGAGAGTTGTGAGTGATGAGTTAGTAGTTGACCGATTGCGGATTTGGGATTTCTGATTTCGGATAGAAAAACTCCTTTATTTTTTACAAGAAAAAAGAAGCATGCACTTCCGAAATCCAACATCCGATATCCGAAACTAAAAGCTTGTTACGGACTTAAAGCATGCCCAAAAAAGTAGAGGATTTGAAAATTATCCATGATGTTAAATCATTTTCAAATCTTCAAATCCTCACTTGTTCAAACTAGATTAATATCCAGGGTTCTGAGTTAGTTTTCCTCCAGAAGCAAGGATTTCAGCACGAGGGATAGGTAGGAAATAGTGCTTATCTTCAAAACGTCTACCAGAGAGCGCTTCTTTACGTGTGTAAGTGAAACCTGTGCCATTTTTGGTCACTTCAATTCCGTATGCTGGTACGTTTTCTGTAACATTAGCAATTTTCCAACGTCGAACGTCATAATAACGGTGTTCCTCAAAGGCCAACTCAATCTGACGCTCTTTGCGAATGGCATCACGCATCTGTGCTTGGCTTAAGCCTGTAGGGAGTGCAGGCATGCCAACACCTGTTCTTCTACGAATGGCATTAACAGCATCATAAACGGATTGGTCTGGGCCAGCTGCCTCATTTTGTGCTTCGGCATAGTTCAATAAAATTTCAGCATATCTGAAGTAAATCCATGGTTGAGTACCAGCAATATCCCAAGGGTTGTCGATTGGCAGGGCATCGTTCATGTATTTTTTCAAATAATAGCCAGTTTTCGAAGTATTCCAGTTTGATGGGCCATCTTTACTGTCTTTTCCACCTGGCACAAAGCTTTGGACGGTATTTCCTCTGTAGGAAGAATTATTAGTCAAAACGGTCATATAAAAACGAGGGTCACGGTTTTTGTATGGGTCTTGTGGGTTGTAACCAGAGCTTGCGTCGTCAATAGATTTACCATTATTCATTTGGTAAGCATCTACAAAATTTTGCAAAGGTACGTTACCACCCCAACCACCAAATCCGTTTGGTGCATTTGAGATTTCTAAACATACGTGACGAGCCCCGCGCGTATACAAACGTTCGAAAATAATTTCTGGATTGTTTTCTGGAGTTAAGAATAACTTATCGTATCCGCCAGTGTAAAGAGAATACATTCCAAGATTCATAACCTCTTTTGCAGCATTTGCGGCAGTTTGCCAATTACCTGCATTGTATAATGGACTAGCAGCATAGAGCGCCAATCTTGATTTTAAGGCTAAGGCTGCACCCTTAGTAGCACGACCCAACTTCCAGTTTGAGGAGTTGTTTGTAGCAGGAAGGTCTTTACTTGCTGCATCCAATTCTGCCATAACGTAAGTCATGGCATCCTTCACCGAAGAGCGAGTATAAATGGCAGAGTTTGTAAAATCTTCACCAAGTTCATACACTTTATCACCCATCAATACAACATCACCGTAATTACGAATAAGGTCATGATAACGGAAGGCTCTTAAGAAACGTAATTCTGCGGCCAAACGAGTTTTCATACCAGCACTCATATTTACTTTCTGAACATTGGCAAGTGCATAGTTGATTTCGCGAATGCTGCGGTAACTACGTCCCCAAATGGTTCCAGCAATACCTGTATTTTCAGGTGCTAATTGTCCTCTTTGGATTAACCAAGTGTTATCATCGTTGTTATACATCGATTCATCAGTAACAGATGACCACATGGCATACTCAAAACCACGACCAAAGCCCGGAGGTGTTCCTTCTGCTTCTTTGTCGGTGAGGCGTACACCCATATAACGGTTGATTACATAGGATTCGAAAAGGGTTGAGTCTGTAAGGATAGAACTATCCGAAACTCGGTCTGTTGGTACTACATCAAGCAAATCAGAATTACACGAAGCAGTTGACAATAGCACAGCAAACAGACAAGAAGATATTGCAATAGATTTTCTAGATTTCATTGTAATAAACATTAAAGATTAAAACTTAACATTGACACCAAGGTTCATAATGCGCTGTTGTGGGTAGAATTGTCCACTCGAGCTGTTTCCTTCTGGGTCATAATCTTTCACGCCTGTGAATGTCAACAGGTTGAAAGCGTTAGTATAAACTCTTAATTGTTTGATATTTAGTTTACTCAACAATTTGTTTGGTAGTGTATAGCCAAATTCAAGGTTTTTCAAACGAACAAATGAAGCGTTGTTCAACCAGAATGTACTTGGGTATAAGCCACCGTTTACTGAAGAAGAAGAACGTGTATCTACACGCGGATAGGTTCCATTCGGATTTGTTGGACTCCAACGATTGTCTGCCCAACTGCTATAGAAGTTACCGATAGAGCCCGATTCTGGTAGTACATATTGACTAACTTGTGCTTGTCCTGCAAATACCATCGAGAAGTCGAAGTTTTTATAACCTGCATTGAAAACCAAACCAAAAGTCATTTGAGGAATATTTCCATAATCAGAACGTACTTGGTCGTCGGCTGTGATTTTACCGTCTTTGTTGTAATCTTCGATGATTAAATCACCCAAACGTGCACCTGTCAAGTGAGGATATTTGTCTAAATCTGCTTGACTTCTAAAAATACCGATTGATCTATATAACAAATAAGTATTGAGAGGGCGACCTGTTTGACGTTGATACTCTGGTAAGCCTGAAGCCTCGTCGATAAACTCAATTTTGTTTTTTGCATAAGTAAAGTTTCCAGAAATCATGTATCTAAAATCACCAGAATGATTGTAAGTTACACTAGTTTCGATACCCGCATTGCTAACTTTACCAATATTTTGATCTGGCACTAGGGCTCCCGAACCATAAGGGTTTACGATACCCGAAACCGCTGGAATAGAGGCATTACGTGCTGCTAGGATGTCAGAACGGTTTTGTTGGAAATACGTAACTTCAGCAGATAATTTTTTGAAGATTGTCGCATTCAAACCAATATCTAATTTTTTAGCAACTTCCCACGTAATATTTGGGTTAGCTAATTTTGTCAAATCAATCCCAGGACGAATTACATCCATACCAATAACATACGCATTGTTGAACGAGTAGTTGTTGTAGTACTGAAACTGTCCAACGTTGTCGTTACCCAAAGTACCATAAGAGGCACGTAATTTTAAGTCATCTACACTTGTAACTTTATTTTTGAACCAAGGCTCTTCCGAAATTCTCCAACCTGCCGAGAACGACGGGAAGAAACCATACTGCTTACCCGCTGGGAAAGTTGATGAACCATCCACACGCATTTGTATTTCTGCCAAATATTTTTCGCTGTAATTGTAGGCTACTCTCGAGATATAACTTCTTCTTGTAAAGTTGTAGCTACTTCCGTAATTGTTTTTGTCAGTTGCAGCAGCACCACCTTGCGAGAGTTCAGGCGTTGATGGTGTTGGGAAATTTAATCTTGATGCACCAAACGTTTCTGAGCGGTTTTGGCTTTGTTCAAATGCCACAAAAGCATTTACATTATGACGACCAGTTGCCAAGTTGTAGTTCAACTTGATGTTTTGGATTTGCAAAGACGAATTAGTTTGCGATTCAGACAACGTTGCTGCTCCAGCAGAACCGCCTGTAACCACTTGGTCATAAGCGTTAGTATTGCGATTGTACGAATACAAAATGTATGGGATACTAAATGCCTTCGAAAAATTATAAGATTTATCTATTGACAAGAATCCGTCTATACTCAATCCTTTTACTGGTAAGTTATAACTTCCTCTCAAAATACCATTAAACACAGTTGTTGGGTTTTTGTTGGTACCACCCAAAGAAGTACCTAATACAACAGGGTTGTTGTTTTCAACACCTGTAGATGGTAAACCATTCGGGTATGTTGCTACAACTGTAGGGTATGCTCTGTAAATTGAGCGGAAAATGTTTCCAGCACTACTGATAGGATATTGACGATCTTCCTGACGACCCGAAAGGGATAAACTTACTTTAAAATCTTTGGTAATATTGGCATCAATATTTGAACGGAAATTGTATTGGTTATATTTGGTAGCACCGTTTTTCAACAAACCATCTTGTGAAATCATCCCAATTGACATGAAATAACGAGTGTTCTCTGTACCACCATTTACTGTCAAACTGTGTTGGTTTTGTAAAGCTACACTTTGCAAAGCCTCTTTTTGCCAGTTGGTATTTGGGTAGTTCAATGGGTCAGAACCATTGCCAAACTTTGTAATTTCATCAGCCGAGTAGTGCTGATTCATGCCACCTGCTGGGTTGTTGTAATAATCAATCTCGTTCAAAATAGTTGCATACGTAGGAGCGTCTGCTAATTTAGGTAAACGAGTTGGCGAACTGAAACCTTGGTTGAAACTGTAAGAAATAGTGGGTTTGCCAGTTGTACCTCTTTTGGTTGTTACCAAGATTACACCGTTGGCTGCGCGACTACCGTATACAGCAGCTGAGGCATCTTTCAAAACCGAAATACTTTCAATGTCATTTGGGTCGAGGCGTTCCAAACCTCCAATTTGTCCTGGAACTCCATCTACAACGATAAGCACATCGTTGTTTCCTGTAGAGGCCAAGCCACGAATCGTGTAGCTCGAACCATCATATCCAGGCTCACCACCACGGTTGTTGGCAATAAAACCCGAAAAACGACCCGCCAGTGAGTTTGATAAGTTGGGCTGAGGGCTTTTTACTATTTCGCTACCTTTTACATCAGATACCGACCCTGTCAAGGTAACTTTTTTCTGTGTACCATAACCTACCACAACTACCTCTTGAAGAGATTTGGTATCGGCTACTAATTTGATATCTACAACAGACTGATTTTTGATTTCTACCTCTTGTGAAGCGTATCCAATAAAAGTAAAAACCAAAGTAGAAGCGTTGGCAGGTACAGTAATAGCATATTTACCATTTGCATCCGCGGATACCCCTTTGCTAGTTCCTTTAACTTGTACGTTTGCACCTGGGAGTGCGGCGCCTTGATCATCAAGGATTGTTCCTGTAATCTTTCTATCCGATTGCGCTAAAGTCGCAAAGGTTGAAAGCATCATAACAAGGCATAATAAGAGTTTGGTGCCATTGGCTAATAGGTTTGTTATCCCTGAATTGCCGCGACCCTTACCGATTTGGGAGAATAAAGGTTGTCTCATCTTTTAAATGAAAATTGTTTGATTGGAAAATTTGTGCTTTTTGACATTGAAATATTTGAAGCAAAACTAGGATTATGGGGTTATTTGGAGAGGGGGGAAATCCTTATATGGTAGGGGGTAATCGAACAAAAAGCCCTAAAATGGTAAATTTTAGGGCTTTTTTATAAAAAAAGGAGGCTGTTTTAGCTCTTCTTCGCAAAAACATCTTTGTGGAATGTGTGCTGGTTGTGAAATGGCTTTCGATATTTTTTGATATAGGCCGAAGGGTTCATACCAAATTGTTTGTTAAACTGTTCTCTAAAATATTTACTATCATTTATACCAACTTGATAGGCGGTTTCGGATACTGTGTAGTCAGTAGAAATCAAAATTTCGGCTGCTTTTCGTAGTCGAATAAAGCGAATAAAGTTGTTTGGTGATTGCCCACAAATTGACTTAATTCTGTTGTATAAACTCGATGAACTCATTCCTATTTCGGTTGCCAAAACGCTTACATTAAATTCGGAGTCCATCAAATGCTGTTCAACAATTGAAATACATTGGTCAAGAAATTGTTTGTATTCTGGCGAAATTCTAAAGTTATGTGCCTGCAAGGTTACTTCATTAAAAAAGTACTGTTGAAGGTCCATGCGGCTTTTCAGAATGCTATTGATTCGGGCAATCAATATGTCCTTTTCAAAAGGTTTGCTGATATAGTCATCGGCGCCTACTTCAATTCCTTTCAGCTTTACCTCAGAAGACGTACTGGCGGTTAGTAAAATTACAGGAATGTGATTAAGCTGTTTATTTTGTTTGATTTCTGTGCACACTTCAATGCCATTTAAACCCTGCATCATAATATCACAAATCACCATATCTGGCAATACTTCATTGACCAAATCCAAACCTTGTTGTCCATTTTCGGCATCATAGATTTTGAATTGTGCCTGAAAAATCTGCTTGAGATAGTCCCTGATTTGCTCATTGTCATCAATCACCACCATCGTGTTTTGCTCGCCTACCAGTTCTTCTACAATAACCTGATTATCGAGTTTTGCTACCCCTTTTATCTCTATTTTTTCCTCTTTTAATTCTTCTAAAATTGCCGATTCGGGTTTATTATCAAGTTCGATGGTGTCGATATCCAAGTGGTCGTATCCTTTCGGCAGACTGATTTTAAAGGTAGTTCCCTGTCCCATTTTGCTCGAGTACGAAATATCTCCTTTATGGTATTTTATAAAAGTTTTTGTCAAAAATAATCCAATACCAAAGCCTGCCATTCTAGTATTTTTGGTTTGGTAAAACATCTCAAAAAGCTTATCACCAATGTTGGCGTCGATTCCCTTTCCGCTATCCTTGATAAAAAAATTGACATACCTCGGTGTTTCTTCGATTTGTACCGAAACTGCCCCATCAATTGGCGTAAACTTAATCGCATTTGAGATTAGGTTAAATAGTGCTATTTCAAGTTTTTCCTTATCGCCATATATTTCTAAGTTTTCGTTGGTACAAATAAAGTCGTAGTGTAAATTCTTCTCTTTTGCTTGATAAGTAAAACAAAGAAATACTTCCTCTGCCAACTCTTTAACATTTATCAGAGAAACTTTCAACTGGTCTCTTTCGGCCTCGGCTTTTCTGAAAAGTAATAACTGGTCTACCAAGCTAAGGAGTCGGCGTGCATTTCTATAAATCAATTGCAAACTAGTGCTATCGTGGGTTTCGTCTTGTAAAAGTTCCTTAATTGGATTGATAATTAAGGTCAAAGGAGTTCTAAACTCGTGTGATATCTGTGTGAAAAAGGATAGCTTTTTCTCGTTCAACTCCTTTTCTTTTTCTGATTCAATTTTTGCTACTCTGATTTGATATTTTAGTTCAGCCTGATTGAGTCTATATTTTTGGTAATAAAAAATTGCTGTAATTATTGCCGATAAATATATGCAGTAGGCCCACCAGGTTTTGTACCATGGGGGTAAAATAATCACCTTGAAGGATACAATCTTATCAGACCAAACATGGTCTTTGTTGGCCACTTTGACTCTAAAGACATAACTGCCAGGTTCGAGGTAGCGGTAGGTGGCAGATTTTTGTTTGCCAACATAATTCCAATCGTTGTCGAGTCCTTCCAATTGGTAGGCAAAATAATTTTCGTCTGGGTACGAATAGTTGATTGCTCCGTATAAAATTGAGAAAACAGATTGATTAGGCTTTAACTCGATTGAAGCATCGGTTTTTTGGTTATCAAAAGGGATAAATTCTCTTTGAGGAATACTCTCTTGGTCTATATCTTTTCCATACAATTGAATTCCTGTGATTAAAACCTTTGGCTGGTAGGTTAATGTATTGATGGAATTAGGATAAAATTTATTCCAGCCTTCGGTTCCTCCAAAGCAAAGAAATCCCTTTTTGGGCTCATAAAGCATCGAACCTCCATTGAATTGACCGTTTTGTAAACCATCTTTTCGGTCATAATTAAAAATCTTTTGAAGATTTACATCAATTTTTGAAATCCCTGCATTGGTGCTGCACCATACTTGCCCATTAGGTAGGCATTTTAATGCCAAAATGGTGTTGCTCCCAAGTCCATTCTTTTCGGTATATCTTGTAAAGGTATGATTGTCGATACGATAGTTTATCAGGCCAATTTCTTGAGTTCCAATCCACAAACCACTCTTTGGACTATAATCCAAACTTAGTACTACGCCTGCTGGTAAAATATCCTTTATGATCTGTTTGAATTTTTTAGTAACTGGATTAAACTGAACCACACCAATACCATACGTTCCAATATAAAGGTTACCATTTTGGTCTTCTGCCATTGACCTTACGTCACTCGAGTTAAAATTGTGGATTTGAGAACTAAAGCAAGTAAAATCATTACTCGAAGCATTATATAGGCAAAAACCTCCTCCATTGGTACCTATCCAAATGCGTTTTTTACTATCTTCAAAAATTACCCTTACATCGTTTGAACCCAAACTGTTGGGGCTATTTTGTTGATGAGAATAGTTGACAAACGAATCACTTTGCTGATCATAGCGATACAAACCTCCTGCATACGAACCAAACCATAGATTATTTTGGCTATCCTTAAAACCTGCAAGAATGGCATTGTTGGTCAAACTCCCTTTTCCCTTACCTGCTACATAGTGTTTTAAGACCTTGCCTTCTGCTGTGGTTTTGTAAATGCCATCTCCGTCGGTTCCAAGCCAGAGATTCCCTTCATGGTCGGCGGTCATGCCATAATAGCGTAACCAATTTTCTGTATGCTGATTTTCGGTTTTCTTCTGAAATTGTAGAAATCGTTGAGGAGTTTGGTTTAGCATCATAATACCTTCTCCGTATGTACCTAACCAAATATTTTGGTCTTTGTCGGTGTACAAACATTGTACCGAGCGTTCATTGATGGCGTCATGAGTGTCCAATACCGAATGTAAAGGTATTTTAGACGGATAAGAAGATTGTAACTTTAGTTGATACAAACCTCCATCTTGTACCCCGACATACAGATTTTTTTGTTTGTCTTCGACCAAAGATAGAAAAACTCTGTTACTGTTAATATTCGAAAATTCTACCTTTTCCAGACTATTGGTAGTACGATTATATCGAAAGATACCATTAAAGGTTGCCAACCATATTTGATGGTTGCTATCCTCGTAAATGGCATTGATTCTATAATTCTTGAGCTGTTCGGTATTTAGAATAGGGAAATGAATCAATCGATTATTTTTTAGTCGAAAAACACTTATTCCATTTGTATGCGAGCCAAGCCAAACTAGTCCTTGAGCATCCTCGAGCGTCACCAAAACGGTGTTACTCTCCATCCCTTTAGTATTGGCCATTCTGAAATTGATGGTTTTCTGCGTACTTGGATTGTAGTAAAAAACACCATGAAGCGAGGAAGACAACCAAAGATTCCCATTTTTTGCCTCTGAAATCGAGCTGATATCCTCGTCAATATTTTTGCCATTATAGAGCGATTGAGGATAAAAATATTCTTGTGAAGCATCAAACTTCAAAAGACCTTTTCGGGAGGTAATCCAAAGTTGACCATGTGAATCTTTGAAAACGGTATTGATGTAATTACCTGGTAGACTATATTGCCCTTCAGAATCGTGGCGAAAAACACGAAATGAAATCCCATCAAAACGGTTTAGCCCGTCGTCGGTAGCAATCCACATAAAGCCATTATCATCTTGTACAATGGAATTTACAATTCCGAAAGACAAACCATCTTTTGTACTATATTTTACAGCTTTCTGATTTTGAGGAATTTGAGCAATGGAGCTAGTGGAAAAGAACAAAAACAAGTACCATAATATTTTCATAGTACAAAAGTAAAGTAGTTTTTATCGAAAAAATACAATACAAGAGGGAATTTATTGAATCCCCTCTTACTTCATCACTTCACAAAAAGTGTTCTCTTGAAGACTTTAAGAAATCTGAGGGTTACCCAAAGCTTATCATTCTATTACTCTACACTTATCGTTTAAATGGTTTCAAAGCGGGAATATTGCCTATAGAATGCCTCAATTTGAGGATTATGAGTTCAAAAAGCAATCGCTACTAGACTATTTACGCGAATTTTCTTATCTGATAGACTTTCATCTTGCATCAATTCTAAAACGGCGTTCACTGTTGCACGTGCGGGCAACCAAGGTGCTGGGAGTCTTCGCAAGGCTTGGTAGACAAATTGGTTCAATTGTGTATTGTTAGTTTTTGAAAATGATACAGCTCCCACTTTTCCATTAACTAAAACCTCAATTTTTAAGGTATCATTTTCTAAATTGAGAGAACGCCATTTGGAATCTTTTGCAAGAGAGGTAAGTAAATATGATTTGATAAATGCCAAGCTTTTTGAAGTTGTAGCGTTCGTTTTGTAATCGTATATGGCAGAATCTAAAACGAAGCTTGCAAAATTTGGCGACCAATCATTTTCACGATGAATCATCGAGTAATCAACTGGATGGCTCTCGTTCGTTTTTTTATAATCTTTCAGACTAGCCACAGCCCACGAAATGAGGGGCTCAAGAGCTTTGTCTTGGTATTGGGAGATACCGAAAAAGCCACTACACAGCTGAAGTTTTGTGCTAGTTTTCTTGTTATAATTTTCCCAAGATACAGGTACTTTCAAGATTCCTGAAGGAAAATTGTCAGTGGTAAGCGTTGACTTTAGGTAAAAGTCATCTTGTAGAAAGGGATTTCTTTTCAACACCTCCTTCGTGATGATATCACCGTTCGAATTTTTTTGAGAGCTTTCTTCCATCAGCTTAATATATGGAAACAGCTTAATCATCCACCCCGAAATATAAAATCCATTGTATTCGGTGGCGTTTTTGTAGATATTTTTCCAAAACTCATGATGAATTTTGCCTTGACTAGCTTGTTTAAATTCTTCAATGATTGGAGCTAATTCTCGATGCCAATCTTCTAAACCTAGTTGATTAAGAAGCTGTATTTTTTCTAGAATTTTTTCCCAATCTTCCTTTGTACCTGTGATTGTAATTGAAGGTATACCACAACCCGTTTCGGCAATGTAATCAAAGCCTTTTTTATAAGCATTCAGCAGGGAAATTTGATAAGCTGTTTTGATTACTGGCGTTGTGGTAGAATAATCACCAACAAAAAAATTATAATAATCCTGTCTAGTGTATATGCGAGTTTTATTTGAAATATCATTTATAAAAATGTTCCAGTGCTTTGCTCCAAATTCTAGACTATCGTTACGAATCGAAAGGATTTCGGGTTTATTTTTTTTAAATAATTTACCTTTTAAGGAATTGTAGTTTTCGTTGATGTGATAAGAAACTCCTTGACAAATTGTCATCCAAATGGCATCGGGTGAAAGCACCAATGGACGATGTTGGTCATAACAGTATTGCAGTGTACTTACAAAACCATTCTCTTGCGAAGGGACTAATAAGTAATCCTTGTGCTCCTCTGGATAGAATAACAATTCATTCCCGATAGCCAGACCAAATGTATGATCAGCCGAAAAAGTTTTCAGTGGCTCATTGGCTAGCTTAACCTCATCGACTTGGAAAGTAACTCCCTCGGGTTTTCGTAAATTATTAGGAGAGGTAATATGGGTTGTATCGTTGAGCACAATGGAATGTTGATTCTCGTTGTTTTTCTTACAGGAGAACATTAAAAAAGTAGTAAGCAGGCAGAAAATGCTTTTTTTCATACTTGAAAAAGGTAAATAAACTTTACAATTGGTGTGATTTTGAGATTGACTCCTTAAATTACCATTTTTTAGGGAAAGAAGTAAAATATGATTCCATAAAACGCAAACAAACTACCTTATGAAAAAAATATTACTGTCCTTATTATTACTTCAAAGTACTGCCATCCTTTCTCAGTCAAAACTCAATGAGCAAGTAAGAAATTACAGAAAAACGAATGAATATGCCTTGCTGAATGAGTTTAAAGGATTACTATCTATTCCTAATGTGGTTTATGACACCGTTGGTATTCAAAAAACTGCGGCCTATATTGTCAAAATGATGGAGGATAGAGGTATCAAAACCTCACTTTTGGATGCAAAAACCCAAGGTGTACCCCCTGCTATTTTTGGCGAAGTGACAGTACCTGATGCGACCAAAACTGTAATTTTTTATGCGCACTATGACGGTCAGCCAGTTAATCCTAACCAGTGGGCGGAAGGTTTGGAACCTTTCAAGTCTGTTTTTTTGGATGCTTCCTTAGAAAAAGGGGGCAAAATTATTCCAGACCCTAAGCCCAGCGATAGCATCAATCCAGAGTGGCGAATCTATGGTAGAAGTGCCTCCGACGACAAAGCAGGCGTTTTTTCTATTCTTTCTGCCTACCAAGTTTTGAATAAATTAGGGATAAAGCCAACGGTCAACTTAAAGTTCTTCTTTGAAGGAGAGGAAGAAGCGGGGTCTACTCATTTATCCGAAATTTTGGAAAAACATAAAGAAAAACTTGGCTCCGACCTTTGGATTATCTGTGATGGACCTGTACACCAATCTGGAAAAAAGCAAATTGTTTTTGGTGTTCGTGGCGATATAGGTATGGAAATCAAAGTTTTTGCCTCAAAACGCCCTTTGCATTCAGGGCATTACGGAAACTGGGCTCCAAATCCAGCTAATTTGCTAGTCAAATTATTGGCTTCAATGAAAGACGACAATGGTAAGGTTTTGATTAAAGGTTTTTATGACGATGTGGTGCCTTTCACCGATTTGGAAAAGAAAGCCTTGGCTAAAGTGCCTGCTGTCGACGAACAGATGAAACAGGAGTTAGGCTTTGTTCGCGCCGAAGGTGGAGGCATGTCATTGGCTGAGTTGATTAATTTACCTTCACTCAATATCAATGGAATCTCGAGTGCCAATGTAGGCAAAATGGCAGCCAATGTTATCCCAACCTCTGCGACTGCTGCCTTGGATTTACGCTTAGTCTTGGGAAATGACGCACAGCGACAAGCGCAAAAAGTGATAAATCATATCAAATCACAAGGGTACTATGTTACTCAAAACGAAAGTATCACTGATGAGGAGCGCTTAAAATATCCATTGATTGCTAGAGTTACGCTTGGAAAAGGTTATAATGCTCAGCGTACTCAAATGAATTTGCCGATTGCCCAAAAGGTGATTAGTGCAGTGCAAGGCACTACTTCGGATGAGTTGGTACTGATGCCTAGCTTGGGGGGAAGTCTCCCTTTATTTTTGTTCGAAAAATACCTTGGCACTCCAACAATTACCGTTCCTATTGCCAATCACGATAATAATCAACATGCAGAAAATGAGAATATTCGGATTCAAAATATTTGGAATGGTATCGAAACTTATGTTGCCTTGATGCGATTGGAATAGTAATAGCGGTTAGAACCTATTGGACAAAATAGCATTTTACCAGTGTATACCTTTACACTTAATTTTATAAAGAATGAAAAATTCATTAAAGCACATCAACGAAATAGTCCTTACACAGGGTACATTAACAAAAGAGGGTATCAGTTCGCTACCTATAGATTCAGAAAAGTTAATATTTTGGGACTTATTTGACAATTTTGCCTCTTTATCCATTGACAAACAGCGAGATTTTGACGATTTGACAGAAGGAATACCTTGGTCATTCAACCTCGAAAAAGGAATTATCATGTTTGAGGATTACACATTTCCAATGCAGGTATACGGCTCTTTTTCAAAGTCGAGTAATACTTGGCTTTGGGCTTGGGAAAACCAGCATTTGCAACAAACTCCTAAGATTATTGCCAATTCTTTTGTATTGAAACATTTAGGAGAGCGTTTTGATATATCTCATCTTACGGTACCGCAGTATGATTCAAACCAAAATGAACTCTATGACTTGGGGCTAATTGCTTGTAGTATGTTTGGACAAGATGGTTTTTTCTTGGCCGACTACGGACAAGGTATCATGCTTTTGACGGTAACGTTTCCTGATGAAATTAAGGATGAGTTCGACGAAATTGGCATTGAGCGCGAAGTTACCGTGATTGGAGAGTTTTTGGAACAGTATGAAGTTTCTAATCAAGTAGATGCCCTCGAGGCCTATCTCTATCTGAAAGGTTTCAAAGTTAGCATTGCTGATGGAGAATTACGTGCTGAAGCGGATGGGAAATTCTTAAAGCTTGGGTTCAACGAAGACTTTTTTTTAACCTCCTTAGACACCGAGTTGTAGAATTGAAGAAGTATTTTTAAACGTTTTTTTGTTAGTAAGTTATCGTGCAAAATTTTATTCAAGTTTTGTGTTTTAGGGACAAGGCAATAGGCACAAGGCAAAGCGTGTTAAAATGTTTTTAACGACCA
>NZ_JBMLSD010000080.1:0-5010 GCF_049240685.1 Flectobacillus sp. | reverse complement strand
AAAAACCACTCTGTGCCTTTGTGCCTGTTCACTCAATCACTAAAAAAACCACTCTATGCCTTTGTGCCTGTTCACTTATTCACTAAAAAAACCACTCTGTGCCTTTGTGCCCGTTCCCTATGCCACTTAAAAAAACACTCTGTGCCTTTGCACCTATTCCCTTTCCTCCTCCTAAACCGCTTTCATGCTTAAGGCAATACGCTTGCGAGCAATATCTACCTCTACCACTCTTACTTGCACTTGTTGTTGTAATTTTACCACCTGATTTGGATCTGAAACATATTGGTTGGCTAGTTGCGAAATATGAACTAATCCATCTTGTTTTACACCCACATCCACAAAACATCCAAAGGCAGTAATGTTAGTAACGATACCCGGCAAAACCATTCCTTCATATAAATCCTCAATTGTTTTTACGTTGGCATCAAACTCAAAGGCAGTGAGTTGCTCACGAGGGTCACGTGAGGGTTTTTCCAACTCTTTCAAAATATCTTGAAGGGTGAGCAAACCTGTATTTTCGCTGATATATTGTTGCAAATTGAGTTTTTTACGAAGCTCAGCACTTGTCATCAAATCTTTTACAGTACATTTCAAATCCTTCGCCATACGCTCTACAACCTGATAACTCTCAGGGTGAACTGCTGAATTATCCAGAGGGTTATCTGACTGAGGAATTCTCAAGAAGCCAGCACATTGTTCAAATGCCTTATCGCCCAAACGAGGTACTTTTTTGATTTGCGCTCTTGATTTAAAATCTCCATTTTCCTTACGAAACTTAACAATATTAGCCGCCAAACTTGGTCCTAAACCAGCCACGTAGCTCAACAAATGTTTCGAAGCGGTATTGATGTTTACCCCAACTGTATTTACACAACTTTCTACAACCGAATCCAATGAATTCTTTAGTAATGGCTGGTCTACATCATGCTGGTATTGACCCACACCAATAGATTTAGGGTCGATTTTTACTAATTCTGCCAATGGGTCGAGCAAGCGGCGACCAATGGAAACAGCCCCACGAACTGTCACATCTTTATCAGGAAACTCTTCACGAGCTACTTCTGAGGCTGAATAAATAGAAGCACCTTGCTCCGAAACCATAAAGATTTGTGGTGGCGTAGTAAAAGTTAACTTTTTGACAAAAGCCTCCGTTTCGCGACCAGCAGTTCCGTTTCCGATGGCAATTGCTTCGATTTTATGTTTTTCTACTAAAGACAACACCGTATGTTGCGATTCAATTGTTTTGTCAAAAGGATAAATCACGGTATCTGCGATCAAATTCCCTTGCGCATCCAATACAACCACCTTACAACCCGTACGATATCCAGGGTCAATGGCTAAAGTACGTTTTTGTCCAAGTGGTGATGCCAATAATAGTTGACGAAGATTTTGAGCAAAAATTCTGATGGCTTCAGTATCAGCTTTTTCCTTAGACAAATTAGAAAATTCATTTTCGATAGATGGCTTCATCAATCGTTTGTATGAATCGGTAATGGCATCTTCCACCTGTTTTTTAGGTTCAGACATACCACGCAAGAATATGCGGTCGAGAGCGCCCAAAGCATTATCCTCATCTGGCGAAATAGAAACCGACAAAATTCCTTCTTCCTCACCACGACGAATGGCGAGTAAGCGATGCGAAGGTACTTTTTTGAGAGGTTCGCTAAAATCGTAATAGTCTTTGTATTTAATACCCTCCTCCTCTTTTCCTTTTTTTACTTTTGAAGAAATATAAGCTTCACGTTCAAACACCTTACGCACTGCATTACGAGCGTCCACGTTTTCGTTGATCCACTCAGCCATAATGTCACGTGCTCCCTGAAGTGCTTCGTCCACCGAGGCCACTTTATCGTTCAAATAGCTTTCAGCTTTTTGAAGAAAATTATTATCTTTTTGTTCAAAAATCAATTTTGCCAAAGGCTCAAGTCCTTTTTCTATAGCGATACTCGCACGAGTTTTACGTTTTTGTTTATACGGTAAATAAAGGTCTTCTAATTCCTGAAGTTGATAAGCGTTATTGAGCTTATTCATTAATTCAGGAGTCATTTTTCCTTGCTCCTCAATAGCTTTGATAATAGCCTCGCGACGCTTGTCGGCTTCTTTTAATTTATTCCAAAGGTCTTTTATATCTAGAATTTGTACTTCGTCGAGGCTGCCAGTTGCTTCTTTACGATATCGAGCTATAAACGGTACGGTTCCGCCTTCTTCTAATAATTTGATGGTATTTTGTACTTGGTTGGCTCTTACGCCAATCGCATTGGTAATGATGCCAATTTGAGTTGTATTCATGATTTTTAGGTTTTGACTAACCACAAAGCTAAGCATTCTTTTGGATTTTAACCAAGGGACGATACGGCTTTTCTCCGAATAAGAAAAACTCTTAGAAATTGTACAGCCAGTGAGTGGTAATTTGACCACTTACTCAATTAGTATAACAAAGAAGCGTTTTTTCGAAAGCAATCTAAAAATATCTTTCCTAAAAATTTGTAAATTGTGGTAGTTATGAATTATAGCTGGATGATGAGTTCTGAATTGAGAATCTAAAATTTCACCAATCAATTCTTTGTACTTACAACTATTTCATTTTAATTCTGTACGAATACTTATTCAATTTTCGAACCCGCTTATTATTATTAACTTCACTTTAATAGTTCGTCATGACAGCCTACAAAATCTTCAGAGTTTCGACCTGGTGGTCGACTACGGCACTTATGCGTCGTACAGAAAATACATTGAGTATTATAGAAGAACAGGGACATGAAATCGTCACCGTTGCTTTCGGTGTAGATATCTTGATGCGCCCTACTGCTTTTATAACAATTCGTATTAAAGCTTAAATCATTGGAGCAACTGCGCAAAATTAATTTTGAGTTTTCAGGAATTAGGCTGTAGGCTAAAAAGAAAAAGGTGTTTTATATGAAATTATAAAGACTTTTTAGCTAAAGCCTACAGTTTTAAGCCCAAATCCCAACACTTAAATACTATTTTGCACTCATAAGAAGGAAAACGTTATGAGTCAATAATCTGATTACTGGACAAAATTAAGTTCTCTAGTTCAAGACTTGGTCTTGGACTCATTTTTTAACAGTTTAAAACTGTTTTTTAAAAAAATCATTGAAAAGGCTATATACCTGAATCTCACTTTCTTGTTTTGTCCAATCTTCTGCTCATACCTATAGACACCCTGTATTGTAAGCCTTTTGTATAAACAAGTTGACGGGATTAATTTCAAAAGCAATAAATCTCATTGTTTTTTCGGATTCATTTTTTTAGATTTACCGCTCTTAAAAAAACAATAATTTATCTTTTGAAAAGACTAATTTCTATATTTCTAGCAGTATTACTCTTTTACAATATGGTGGGTTTTAGCCTTCTATATTGTTGGGAGGAATATGGAATAACGAATACGCAAAAGATAAACATCGGAGAACCAGCTGATTATTATTGGATTAAGCAACCTTTGCAACTACCCTATCAAAATAACTGGTCTGAGAGCCGCCCCGTCGAAGGAAAAATTAAACATGGCGAAAATCACTATAATTTGGTAGAACAACGCTATCAAAATGACACTTTATATACCCTATGTAAGCTCGACAACAACGCCCGTTTTAGATTTATGGAGCTGGCAGAACATATCACCGACCATGTAAAAGATCACTCTTCGCACCTACCTTTTGGAAAAAGTAGTCATTTTTTAAAGAATTTATTGAAGGAATATGCCTCCATTGAACGTTATACAATTTTGTATATTTTGGAGTGGTCAAGCCCTGCCATGCGCATTTTTCACCAATATCACTTATCAGAAGGTTATTTCAACAACACCTCTCCCCCTCCTGCCGTAGTTTGTTAATATTTACGTAGTAATCGTGTCTTGGTATATCTATCAAGCCCAATGACCATATCCTTATGTCGATAATTAACCCAGCTTGAGCAATACAAGCCCAAAAAACTATAGCCATGAATTTATCCAATACAAATACCCAACACACTAGCGTACAATGGTTTAATAGAATTTCTTTATTTGTTGTTTTCTTTTGGTTTGGCGCTTTGAAGGTAGTAGGTATATCGCCAGCCGAGCAAATTGTTAGTCAGCTGCATGCTTTAACACTTGCAAAATTTATTTCTATTGGCAATTTTTTACCATTTCTGGGATATTTAGAATGTTTTATCGGAATTATCTGGTTAGTACCCCGACTAACCAAATTGGCATTTTTCTTATTTTGCTGTCAAATGGCAACTACCTTTTTACCCTTACTACTCATGCCTAACGAAACATGGCAATCGGTATTTGCACTCAGCTTGCCAGGACAATACATTATCAAAAATGTGGTTTTGATAGCCTCAGCTTATACGATTTATCAAGCTGAGGATGTACAAGTAAAATCTTGTTGATTAAGAATAGTAGAATTTGGAATAAGATGAGAAGGAATAAGACTCTACGTTGTTAAAGTCTTATTCCTTCAAAGATATTTGACCTTCTAATTTTCTTAATCCCAAAAAGGTTTTCTTTAGATATATAGAAGGTAGTTTGGCAAAATAAATTTATTGGGACTATGGCTTTCAGCCATAGGACATTCAACAAGAATATAGCTCTAGTTATTAAAACAAATGTGAAAGCTTGTGCTTCTCTGTTGCCTAAAGTCGGCAAATGAAATCTTATTTTGCCTACCAACTTAACATCCAAACTAGCTGTAAAAAAACAAATCCGATTAGTTCAATTCGGAGTATACGACAAATAAGTTCTTAGCATTACGTAACTTCACCCCCCGATTTTTCCGTGGAGTAAATAGAGTGAGTACAAAAATTTTCCAAGAAAATAAATTAGATTCGGACGTATATGATAATTAGTATAAGTAGCAGGAAAGATTAAATTAACATTATCTTAAAAATAACAATTGACTATAACCTTATGATTATGATTGCATTACAATAACTGATATACTGTTCACCTGATTACTAATAACGTCTTTTTACTTAGATTACAAAAACTTTAAAAGATAAAAATACCAA
>NZ_JBMLSD010000079.1:0-2267 GCF_049240685.1 Flectobacillus sp. | reverse complement strand
GTTAAGTTGTTTTTTATCAAGGATAAATGTGTTTTTGCCTAATGCTTACGGCTTAAAGGCACAAGGCAACAGGCAAAGAGTGTTAAGTTGTTTTTTATCAAGGATAGATGTGTTTTTGCCTAATGCTTACAGCCTACAGCCTACAGCCTACAGCTTATAGCTTACAGCCTACAGCTTTCTGTAAAAAAGCGTGTTAATTTGTTTTTAAAGCCGTTATCTGAAAGCTAAAGACCCAAAAATTAAATTTATGATGGCGAAGTAATAGCTTTTAACTGTTCTACCATAATTTCAATGCCTTCCCAAAAGCTTACGGGTTCATACCCAAGTTCATGAATCGCTTTGTCGAGCACAAAACCTGTACGGGGTGGACGTTTGGCTTCCTGTGTAAACGTGGCTGCCGTTACTTCGGTAATTAGTTGCTTATCCAACTTAAAGTAATCGGCAGTTGCCATTGCCATATCATAAGGGCTCATCAAGTCTTTACCCGAAATATGAAAGATACCTTCTGCTTGTTTTTGAGTAGCCAACCAGCATCCTTTGGCCAAATCTTCGGCTAGGGTAGGGGTTCTTAATTGATCGCTCACAACCTTGATTGCCTGCCCTTTTTCTAATGAATTTTTTACCCAAAGAATAATATTACTCCTACTCATATCAGGTACAATTCCATACACCAATACTGTACGGATAATGCTCCATCTGAGTCCAGAAGCCTGTACTCTCAATTCTGCCTCATATTTACTCTTTCCATATACCGAAATAGGAGCTGGTTGAGCGTCTTCTTTATATGGCCCATTTTCGCCATCAAAAACAAAATCTGTTGAGACATGACACAAATAGATATGATGTCGTTGGCATTGCTCTATCAAATATTCTACCGCTCTAACATTAGCATTCCAACAGCCTGTTGGGTCTTGATGACAAATATCTACATTGGTCATCGCTGCCGTGTGGATTATACTATCTGGTTGTATTTCTTGGATGACCGACTCTATTTGAGTAGGGTTATTCAAGTCCATTTCTAGGTAACGAAACCCCTCTGAAATAGGAAGCCTGCTCTTTCCTCTGGCTGTTGCAATAAGATCAATTGTTGGATTATTGGCTAGTAAATGCACTAACTTTTGTCCCAACAACCCATTGGCACCTGTAATTAGAATTTTCTGCATGGTGTTAGTCATTTATTTAAGAATCGCTTCAGGCTTATTTATGCGCCACATTTTCATGTAAGTTATGATCAAGTTCAAAACAAAGTGCTGAGTTTTTGTTTTAGATGTTCATAAACTAAGAAAAAAATAAAAAATTTAATGATAGATAAATCCAAACTTTCGTAATAGCCGTAGATATGTTTGTAAGTCGAAAACAATAATCGGTTTACCCGCCGATGGTTGTTTGTGGCCTTTACGCAATCAGCCTTGTAGTTTTAATTTTTTATTTCAATTTACTTTACTGCTATTTTGCTTTCAAATTTTTATAAGTAATAAAGAAAAATAGCAAACGACTATCCTTGACAAAAAGTACCAATTTACTTAGAAAAATATAGACAGATATCCTTACTAATTTTATATATCCTGAATGTTTATGAAAACTTTATTGAAAGTAACCAAAGCAGTTTGTCTGACTGTGGGTGTTCTATTTGTGGCTTTTGTAGTATATGCAAATTTAGAAGAACCATCGCTTTCAGACAAACTTAACTTGAAACCAATTCAATTGGTAGTGTTCAACCTCTCAAAACCACTTTCAACCTCCGATAGCACTTCCTTAGCATCGTCGTTGGAAGGTACATTAGGAGTAACAGCCGCAACGGTGAATCCTAAAAGTCAGACAGTTAGCGTGACTTATCACGCTGATGAGGTCAATGAAGAAACGCTCAAACAAAAGGTTGAGAGGTTTCCTGTTAGTGCAACAAAACTAGAATTTAGCCAAATGGATGGCCCTAAATGCCCCATTCCGATGAGCTATATTGACTTTGTTCTTGATGCCAAAAAAGCATTATGTTTTAGATAAATCTTGCGGGTAAGATCCGTCCTTTGTTTACCTCAAAAGATTACGTATACTCAATTGCTATTTGCTATTATGGATTAGGGGTGTATGAAGGAATCTAAAAACTGTTTATTTCGGATGTAGAGACTTCTATATTTTGTAAAAAATAAAATTGTTTTGCTTTATTTCCGAAATCATAAATTGTTGGGTATTCTTCGTACATAACTAATTATAGATTCAAAATGAGGAAGGTTGTAGTATTTAAAATGTTATAAGTTATCGTGCAAAAT
>NZ_JBMLSD010000078.1:0-6187 GCF_049240685.1 Flectobacillus sp. | reverse complement strand
GTTCCTAAAAACATTTTAACACTCTTTGCCTTGTGCCTGTTGCCTTGTGCCTAAAAAAATATTGATAGGGCTTCATTTTTTAATATAGATTAAAAATTCCCATTTTTCTTAGCCCCAACTTTGTCACATCAAATTTAAACAACAAAACGATGGAGGCAGATTTTGAGCATAGTATCCATTGGGTTTACATCACCGACGAGTCGGGAATGGCAGCCATTTTTCCTCAAATAAAAACAAAACTTACCACCTCAGGAATGCATCATGTATCGGTGGTATATTATTCACCAGAACAAATTTTTAGTTTTCGTCGAGAACTTGACATTTTGGTAAAACGATACCCAACAGTGCTGTTTACCTACTTATTATCTTCGGAGGTTTCTGACAACTTTTTCCAAGAACACCCCGAATTAGAATCTATCATCAACGCCAATACCATGAGTCAAATGAAATTTATGGTTTGTGGCTGCGAGGAATTTTGTGAAAAGGCAACAGCGCTTTTACATTTTTTAGATATTCAACAAGTTTATATACAAAAATCTTTATTCATTTAAACATCCCCAAACCATGAAGTACGCTAATATTTATCTAGGTGTGCTTACAACTTTGTTATTGGCAAGTTGCAAACACAATGAAACAAAAACTACAGAAAATAAAGCTCAGGCTATTGCTGTAAATGTTACAAAAGTTGAATCATCGCAAGCCAACAAAGAGGTTTCGGTTAGTGGGAACGTCGACGGTAGCACTACGGTCAGATTAGGTTTTTTAGTAGCTGGTCGTATCAATTTTATCTCAAGTCGTGAAGGACAAAATATTGAAAAAGGTCAATTAGTCGCAACTATTGAGCCCACCAACTATAAGATAGCTAAGGACTTATCAGATGTACAAGTCAACCAAGTATCAGATGAGTACAATCGACTTAAGCTAATGCGGGACCGAAATAGTATCTCTGAAAGTGATTTTTCGAAAGTAAATTTTACTTTACAACAAGCCAAATTACAGCAACAACTTCAACAAAAGAATCTTACAGATACCAAATTGTATTCGCCAATCAGTGGGGTTTTAATCAAAAAATTAGGAGAGGTTGGAGAAATCATTGGTACTGGAAATCCGCTATTGGTGATTTCAGATATTCGTAAAGTAAAAGTACTTGCGTATATACCTGAAGGTGAACTTCATTTGATCAAATTGGGACAAATGGCAGAGGTAACTATTTCGGCACTTGATAAAACTTTTAAAGGACGAGTAACCGAGGTAGGTTCGGCGGCTGATGCTACTTCCAGAGCTTTTACCATCAAAATAGAAGTAGACAATCCAGGTCTTTTGATTCGTCCGGGAATGATTGCCGAAGCGCGTATCAAGACGAATGTATCTGCACAAAGAATTTTATTGCCTTTAGAAATCATCAATCACGATTTGGATAATCAGGAGTTTGTTTATGTAGTCGACCAAGCACAAAATAAGGCATTCAAACGCAAAATTAGTATCGGAAAAGTAGCAGATAATCAAGTAGAGGTAGTTTCGGGGCTGAATGTTGGGGATGTGGTGGTATCGGCAGGTCAAAACAAACTTTCGGATGGTTCTCTAATCACAATTAAATAGTTGCGTCATGAATATTATACAAGCATCACTCAAATATAAGCACGTAACCTTATCGGTATTGTTACTGCTATTTGCGATTGGGGTCAATTCTTTGATGAATATGCCTCGCCGTGAAGACCCAAAAATTACAATTCGTCAGGGCTTGGTTATTGCTTACTTTCCTGGAGCCAACTCTGCACAGGTAGAAGACCAAGTAACTAAAAAGCTCGAACAGTATTTGTTTCAATATGAGGAAGTTAACAAAGCAAAAACCTATTCTACAACCAAAGATGGTATCGTAGTAGTCAATGTAGAATTAACAGAAAAAGTAAAATTACCTGATGTATTTTGGAGTAAACTTCGCCATCAATTGCTAGTATCCAAGCAATTGGACTTACCAGAAGGCGTAAGAGGTCCAATCGTCAACTCAGATTTTGGAGATACCGAGGCTATGGTTATTGCCTTAGAAAGCAATAAAGCCAGCTATGCCGAACTGAAAACGTATGCTCAAAAGTTGGAAGATTATTTAAGAACGATTCCAGCGGCGTCAAAGATTAAGCGTGTTGGAGAACAAAAAGAGCAAATAGTCGTATCATCAAGTTCTGAAAAGCTTTCACAATATGGTGTTAGTTTGCAACAAATCGTAAAGGTTTTACAATCCCAAAATAGCATTAATGCAACGGGTTCTGTCAAAACCGAGCAAAGTAAAACCCCGCTTTATACCAATGGCTTTTATAATACCGAAAATGATTTAGCAAATCAAATCGTGGGTGCTTCTCAAAGTGGCTCGACCGTAAAAGTAAGCGATGTAGCAAGTCTCAAACGTGACTATGCCGAACCACAAAGTATCATTACGGTAAATGGCAATAAAGCAATTTTGTTATCTATCCAAATGCACGAAGGCAATAATATTGTACAGTTTGGAGATGAAGTCAACAAAAAGATAGAAGCCGTAAAACAAGTATTACCTTCTGAAGTAAAAATTACAACTATTGTCAACCAGCCACATTTGGTAGATGAAAACGTATCGCATTTTATTCATGAGTTTTTCCTTGCTATTATCTCAGTTATTGTGGTAGTCGTATTGCTATTGCCCTTGCGTATTGCAGCGGTAGCTGCTACGGCAATTCCAATGACGGTGGCAGTGACTTTTGCGATTATGCATGCCCTAGGAATTGAACTGCATCAGGTATCATTGGCAGCTTTGATTTTGGTCCTTGGAATGGTGGTAGACGATGCCATTGTGATTGCAGACAACTACGTAGAATTATTGGACGAAGGCATAGAACGTTGGACAGCTGCATGGCGTAGTGCAAGCGACTTGGTGATTCCAGTTTTGGCTGCTACTATTACAATTATTGCCTCCTTTATGCCAATGATTTTGTTAAATGGCTCGGTGGGTGAGTTTATCTTCGCTTTGCCAATTACCGTTGCCGTTGCCTTGGCGTCATCGTTCATCGTAGCTATGTTACTTACGCCAATGTTATGTTTTATGTTTATCAAAAAAGGTTTACATCAACATGGTGAAAATGAGAAGAAAAGCAGAAAAAGCTTGCTCGACTATATGCAAATCGGCTATAATAATCTGTTGGAATGGTGTGTAAAACATCCTATTGCCACGATTATCAGTAGTATTATTCCGATTCTTTTGGCGGGTTTATTGTTCAAAGCAGGCGTAAGACAACTATTTTTTCCAGCCGCCGAACGTAATCAATTTGTCGTAGAATTGTGGATGCCAACGGGAACCAAGCTAGAAAAAACCAATCAGGCGATTCTCAAAGCAGAAGCATTGATTAAAGGCGATAAAAGAGTGCTTTCTTATGCCACCTTTACAGGAACAGCCGCACCGAGATTTTACTATAACTTCTCGCCTGAGTTCCCAACAACCAACTATGCGCAGATTTTGATTAATACCACTACCGACAAAACGGCAGAAGAGTTAGCAGAAGAGTTGAGCAATAAAGTGGAAATGGCTATCCCTGAAGGAACAACTTTTGTAAAACTCATGCAACAAGGTTCACCTTTAAAAGCTCCCGTTGAAGTACGCATTATCGGTGACGATATTAATCACTTAAAAGAATTATCGAATCAAGTTTCGACAATTCTCAAAAAAGCCTCGGGAAGTAAATTTGTCAGAAGTGATTTCGGAGAGGACTATTATGGTTTTGGGATAAAGCTCAAAGAAGAAGCCAATCGACTAGGTTTTACTACTACCAGTATTTCCCAAACAGTCTATACAGGTTTTAGTGGCGCGGCCATCTCGACTATGTATGAAGGCAACAATGCCGTTGATATTGTACTGAGATTAGATGAAAATAGCCGTAGAAATACCGACGATTTGGCAAATACTTACATGAAATCGCCTGTAACGGGCGCTAATGTTCCTTTGCGCCAAATAGCAGATATTATTCCAGAATGGCAAGCGGGTAAAATCATGCACCGCAATGGAGTAAGAACCTTGACCGTGCAAAGTGAATTGGCCGAAGGTGTTTTACCTGCAGAATTAGTCAAAGCTATTCAACCAGAAATCAATAAGTTACAGCTACCAAGTGGCTATCGAATTGAATATGGTGGCGAAGATGCTAATAAGAAAGAGACGTTCTCTCAATTGGTAACAGTACTAATGGTAAGTTTGGTATTGATTTTCTTTATCCTATTGTTCCAGTTCCGAAACCTCAAAGAATCGGCGATTGTGATGCTAACTATACCTCTGAGTTTGTTTGGAGCTATTTTAGGTCTTTATGTTACAGGGAATAACTTTAGTTTTACAGCTTTCATTGGTCTGATTTCCTTGTCGGGTATTGTCGTAAGAAATGCCATTATCCTTGTTGATCATACCAACGAGCTTATGAAACACGGTATGGATATTCGTACTGCTGCGATTGAAAGTGGAAAGCGCCGCTTACGTCCAATTTTCCTAACCGCTATGGCTGCTGCTATTGGTGTGGTTCCTATGATTGTTTCACACTCGCCTATGTGGGCGCCATTGGCAAGTGTATTGGCCTTTGGGGTAGTATGGAGTATGCTCATGGCCTTGTTGTCAGTGCCAGTGCTATACATAGGTTGGATAAAACCGAAGGATAAAAAAGACATTTTAACACAACAAAACGCATAGAATTGGTATGAAGTCTTTCATTAAAAATATCACTCTTATGGCACTTGCCTTTTCTTTGGAAGGGCAATATGCCACGGCTCAAACACCGACCTATTCGTTGCAACAGCTGAAAGAAACCGCTCTTAAAAGCAATCATATTTTATCGGTAAAACAGTGGCAAATAGCCGAACGTGAAGCCAAAATCAAAGAGGACGAAACCAAGCGTTATCCTACGGCTACGGTCAATGGAAATTACCAATATAATTTCAATTTGGCCAATATCACGATTCCTGCGGGGTCTATTGGGGTTTTGCCAGTAAGCTCTACCGTACAAGTTCCACTGCCCAACGAAGATAAAAATATTCAGATTGGGAACAAAAATTTGTATAATCTTGGCGTAACGGCCTATCAGCCTATCAGTCAGCAGATTAAAATCAAGACTGGTTTGGAGGTGAACCGTATGGATGTGGCTATTACGGAAAAAGAAAAGCAAAAAATTGCGCTACAAATCAGTCAAGGCGTTGAGCAATTGTATTACGGAGCACTCATTGCTCAAAAGCAATTAGAAGAAGCCGAAGCTAAATTGGCAGTAGCAAAAGCCAAATTAGGCGATGTCGAAACAGCTATTACAGCGGGTAAAACCATTGATGTAAACCAAGCAGGTTTATTAGCCAATATCGCCGATGAAGAACAAAATATATTGAAATTGAGTATTCAGGCGCAAAATTACAAATCTGATTTAATCAAGCTGACAGGTATTTCAGACGAAGATTTCAACCTCCAAGAATCACCTTTTGTCATGGAACAAGTTGCTGGTATTGAGAATTTCAAAAATGCTAGTTCTTCAAACCCTGATATCCAAATTGCGAGTCTAACCAAGGAAAAAGCCAACCTTGGTATCAAGGCTGCCCAACAAAGTACCCTACCTGATTTTGGGTTCGTCACAGGCTATACGTATCAGTCGGGTAATCCTATTTTACCGAATCATAATCCTTTTGTAGGACTTAACTTAAAATGGAATGTGCAAGATTTGTTTTCAAACAAACACTTACTCAAACAGCGTGAAGCGCAAGTCAAACAAGCTGAAGAAAACATTTTGAATCTCCAACAACAAGTAACTAGCGATATTGAAAAAGCGTATCGCAAAGTCAACCAAAGCAAGTCTTTGATTGCGGTGGCACAACGAGTTTTGGATTATCGTACCAAGGAACTAAAGGTACAGGAAGATAAGCAAATGGCAGGCCTCAATGTAAAAACAGATATTTTAAACACTAAAGCCCTCTTAGCCAAAGCTAATGCCGATGTATATGCTGCCCAATTGGCCTACACGCTAGCCGTGTCGGAGCTAAAAAGCTTAATCGGAAACTAGCAAATTACTAACACACATATAAGTTAGTGGGCGAAATTAGATTTGATTTATGTGTTTTAGGGAACAGGCAACAGGCATAAGGCAAAGAGTATTAAAATGTTTTATAGTAACGACGGATATGTTTTTTGCCGATTGCCCAGAGCTGA
>NZ_JBMLSD010000077.1:0-26151 GCF_049240685.1 Flectobacillus sp. | reverse complement strand
TTTCTCTAAACCAACACCATGTTCGGCAGTAATAGAGCCGCCAATAGCTCTAAGTTACATTCTCAATGTATAAACCTATAGCAAAATCACTTATTCAGGAAGATATTCATAACCTTCCAATATCTCTTGTATGACTATTTGTTTTCCATTTTCCGAAAAAATTCTATTTTTTATTTTGCCAACAGGAATTGGATTTTCTGATAAAATAACCAGTTGTATCTTGGAGTCATAAAGTTTTGCAGGAATCTCTGTTATACAGTTTTTACCTAATCTTAATATCTCCAAATTATCAAGTTCAAGTAACATTTCTGGGATAAATTGTAGTTGGTTATTCGATAAATTTAAATGTTTTAAATTTTTAGCGCTTCTAATATTGTCTGGGAGTTTTTTAATTCGATTACTTATTAAAGATAAAACCTGCAAATTGGGATATTGAGAAAAAAAACAACGATTTATTGAGGTAATTTTATTAAAATTAGCAATGATTTTCTTTATGCTCCTACTTCTAAATGAACAATCTGTTATACTATTGTTGTTTAGGATAATAGTTTCAAGATATTTCAAGCTTGAAATTTCAAATGGCACTTTTGATAAGTTATTATCACTGAGGTCAAGATATTTAAGGTGTTTAAGTTCTTTCAACCTAGAAGATACATACCTTAAATTATTATGCGATAGTATCAGGGTGTTCAACTTGGTCAATTTAATTATATCATTAGGAATTGACCGAATATCATTATTGTCTAAGTATAATACTTCCAAATGGGGAAATAGAAATACCTCTTGGGGTATTTTTTTATAAGATTTGGAGGGAAGGTTCAATGTCTTAACTTTTGTGGGCTCTTTAATAGCATCCTCAATTGAATAAAATGTGCTATCCAAACCTTGACAATATAGTCTTAAGGTAAGGTTTGAAATGCAGCAAACTAGTAATACAAATTTAATTATTTTCATTTTGTTTGATCCTTTAAACTAGCTACCAATACACATAATTATCTAATTCGCGAGTTGTCAATACTACATACTGGTCCACAAACTTAAGCTGTGTAATTTTGCCATTTGAATCCCTTGTGCCATTAGCAAAAATCACCTAATGTACTAATCCACCATTCATGTAATGACCAGAGGGAGAAAGCAACTAAGCACGTTTATTGAATTCAATAACTATTCCCAACATGGTATGATACAACATAAAGTTTCCATTTAGCCTTCAATAAATTTCAGTAATTATAGACATAGCAACTATCTTTTTGCGAGGATATCACAACTGAATCACCAACAGAAAAAAACTCATCATTTGAAACAATGAGTTCTGCTTTTTTCTACTGAATTGTCATAAATAAAATTATAATGAATCTTAAGGATGATAATAGTCCATATTGGAACTTTTAACATCCACAAAAATCTAGACACACCTTGACCTATGTTTTTTTAGCACTTACATTTCCTGTAAGCTCTAAATGGAGCCTCTTTAGGTAATCTTCTAACTCCCTATTCGTTTCAATAGCTTAATTACGAACAACTTTGATGAACAGTATAACGGTTATTAGAAGTATTGTTATACTTGAAAATATCTTTTCATTTTTAATGCTTAATGTTGTTGTTGGTAATATCAATTCAAGAACGTTACAAAGTTGGATGCAGCGACGAAAGTTATTTTTCAAAGAAATTAAAGTGGTTTTATCCTAGTCAATCATAATTTCTTTTTTTCGATAAAATAATAAATGCGAACGACTACATACCAATAATTGTGTTTGTTGTCAAAGTAAGACGATTTGAGCATAGATATTTTCGTCTTTCATTCGAATTAAATATTTTTTATAGCAACGAATTATTCCTATTTTTGCCTTGAGTCAGAAAAAAGGAAAGCGTAGGCATTTTCTTCGCCTACAAGTAGCCAGTGCGCTTCTTTATTCATTCACTCAATAGCACAATGAAAGAATACGGCACAAACGTCCAAAAATTAGTTGATTATATACTTACGGTTCAAGACAAGGAAAAGCGCACAAAATATGCCTACTTGTTGGTTGAGCTGATGCGTCAAGTGCATCCGAATATGCGTGATAACCAAGATTATTCCAACAAACTTTGGGATGACCTATATATCATGTCAAATTTCAAACTGGATGTCGACAGCCCATTTCCTCCTCCCTCTCCGGATGCAGTTGGAAAACTTCCCAAACACGTTCCTTACAATGTAAATGAATTACGTTTCCGTTATTATGGGCGCAATGTAGAATTGTTGATTTTGCGTGCTATCGCTGAAAGCGACGAGGAAGAAAAACGTATCTTAGTTGCTCATATCGCCAGATTAATGAAAACTTTTTACCAAAATTGGAATAAGGAGGTTGTAGACGATGAGGTAATTTGGGGGCATTTGTTAGAGATGTCGAGTAACCTTCTGGCACCTGTGGTAGAGGCTATTTCGGGCAAATCTGCCTTGGGCAATTTGCGCAATGCACGCCCAGCTACGAGCAGTGGCAATTCGAACAATGGTCGTAACAATAATACTAATAACAATAACAATCGTAATTTCGGAAGTCGTAATAATAACCATCAAAACGACAGAAACGATCGTAACGACAGAAACAATAATCGTAACTCGAACGGTCCACGTAACAACGATAATAGAAACAATCACAATAATCGAAACAACGGAAAACGATAGTGCTGTTGGCCTAAAACACAATTCAACAAAACAATAAACCATTCGGCTCAACGGGCACATTATCCCTTAATTATAAAATAGTATATGGCATCATTTAAAGTAACAGGCGGTCGCCACCTCAAAGGCGAGATTATCCCTCAGGGAGCCAAAAACGAAGCTTTGCAAATTTTGTGTGCGGTGGTTTTGACCAAAGAACCCGTTACAATTCATAACATCCCAAATATTCGCGACGTGAATCAATTGATTGAGTTATTGGGAGATATGGGCGTTCGTTGCACACGTTTGAGTGATTCTTCTATCAAGTTTGATGCCTCAGAAGTAAACCTTGATTATCTAAATTCAGAAACATATAAGCGTAAAGCGGCGGCTTTGAGAGGCTCAGTAATGTTATTGGGACCAACTTTGGCTCGCTTTAAAAAAGGTAGAATTCCTTCTCCAGGTGGTGACAAAATCGGTCGTCGTCGTTTGGATACACACTTCTATGGCTTTATGAAGTTGGGTGCAAAATTTAATTATAGCCAAGAAGATGGCGGAATTTATGAAGTGGATGCCTCGCAATTGCACGGCACCTACATGTTGCTCGACGAAGCCTCGGTAACAGGTACTGCAAACATCGTAATGGCTGCTGTATTGGCAGAAGGTATAACAACCATTTACAACGCCGCTTGTGAGCCTTATTTACAACAGTTGTGCAAAATGTTGAACCGAATGGGTGCTAAAATCTCAGGAGTAGGTTCAAATCTTTTGACGATTGAAGGTGTATCAGAATTGCATGGAACAGAGCATACAATGCTTCCAGATATGATTGAAATTGGTTCATTCATTGGTTTGGCGGCTATGACTCAATCAGAAATTACCATCAAAAACTGTTCAATTCCTGATTTGGGAATTATACCTCAGGTTTTCCAGAAACTAGGTATCAAATTGGAATTTAGAGGAGATGATATATTTGTTCCAGCACAAGATCATTACGAATTAGAAACGTTTATCGATGGTTCAATGCTAACTGTTTCTGACCACCCTTGGCCTGGTTTTACGCCAGACTTGTTGAGTATTGTGTTGGTAACAGCGATTCAAGCAAAAGGAACGGTATTGATTCACCAAAAAATGTTTGAAAGCCGTTTATTCTTTGTAGATAAATTGATTGAAATGGGCGCTCAAATTATTTTGTGTGACCCACACCGTGCTACGGTTGTTGGTTTGAACCGTCAACAACAATTACGTGGAATCCGTATGACATCGCCAGATATTCGTGCAGGGGTTTCGTTATTGATTGCGGCACTTTCAGCTAAAGGAACATCAATTATTGAAAATATTGAGCAGATTGACCGTGGTTATCAAAATATTGATACCCGTCTTAATGCAATTGGCGCCGAGATTGTTCGTTTATAGAATAGTACAAAGGCCCAGTGTTAAAACACTTCAGCGATTCATGGTGCTGAAGTGTTTTTTTTGTTTCTAATGTTTTCTTTCAATATAAACTGTACCATCTCTGTTGACATTAATGAGGTATGTATTTGTAAGCGTAAAAGCCCCTTCATTCATGAGTTGTTCACAGTCCATTGTTGCTCTTTGCTTCGCATTAAGCTTGTAGTATTCACCAAAAAAATCTTTAAAGGTAAAATCTTCTTCCTCGGTTTTTTGCAAAGTTTTTGCAATTAACTTTTGTATATGTGTCACACTTTCTTTGTCATAATTATTATACAGAAAAAATCTCATGTCCGAATTATGAAACAAGATTAAACGATTTTTATACTCCATATAGAAAATGGGATAATTCCATTCTTCATAATAAGGCAAGAAAGCGTGCTCAGGTTTTAAACGAATGGGGTAACTTGCCAGTCCTACCAAAATTGTGTGGTTCAACATTGATTTCTTATATATAGTATTATTACTCGAATCAATTATGGCAGTAGGTCCTGAACCAACATTCTCGTAGTGCCACACACAAATATATCCAAATCCTTTTTTAAACAGAGGTGTATCCTCTTCCGCCTGAGAGATAACTTTATCCAAACCCTTTCTTAGGGAGGGACTAATCAAGGAAGAATCTAATTGATGAATTTTGTAAGTAGTTTGAGCTTTTGAGCTAAATGTGTAAATAAGTAGAAATAAGACAAAAAGGATTTTGGTGGATTTCATAAATTAGAATATTGTAGATAAGAAATAAAAATATCTGTGAAGATAATGTATTATATTAGAAGAAAAAAGTCCACTGTAAGGATAGGTTTTAGGCATGAACATCAAACAAAAAACATTACTTTATCTCATTGGGATTCCAGTGGCGTATGCTCTTACACTACGATTGCTCTACAAAATCCCGAGTCTGGAAGGAATTTTTACGCTAATGTCCATCAGTTTTTTGTTTGTTGTTCCGTTTATCGTAGGAACCTTGACCACCTATCTAGCCTCCGAAAACTATACAAATACCAAAGTAAAAGCAGCCTTTCTTCCTTGGATACCCATATTAATTTTCTTCTTTGTCACACTCTTGTTTGCTATTGAGGGCTGGCCTTGCCTATTGATGATAGCTCCTATTTTTTTAATTGCAGCTTCAATTGGAGGGTCATTTGGTATAAAGTTGAGAAAAAGAGATAAGAACAATCGTCTACAATTATCTGCATTGACTGTCCTACCTTTTCTTATATCGCCAGTTGAGCAATTGATTGGCGCACATACCTCTGAATACAAAGCATATACCTATATCGACATCAAAGCGCCAGCGGAGAAGATTTGGAGTAATGTAACCAGAGTTAGAGAAATTTCAGAAAAAGAAGACCGAGGTTATCTCACGCATTTGCTCAATTTTCCTCGTCCTGTCAAAGCTGAGCTCAATTATGAAGGTGTTGGAGCGTATCGTGCAGCAATCTTTACTAATGGTTTGGTTTTTCATGAAACCATAACAGAATATATTCCACTCAAAAAAATGTCATTTACTATCAAGGCGCTTCCTCACGAAATTCCGCTTACTACGATGGATGAGCATTTGGTGGTGGGAGGAAAATATTTTGATGTACTCAACGGCACTTATGAGCTCGAAAAACTAGGGAATAATTCTTACCGACTTCACTTATTCAGTAATTTCAAACTAACGACCACTTTTAATTTCTATGCCAGTTGGTGGACAAAAAACATCATGAAAGATATTCAAAATAATATTCTTCAGATTGAAAAACAACGAGCTGAATCCTCCTCATTGGTAAAATAATAGTCATTCTTTCTAGTTAAAGACTAAGTCTTTAACTAGAAAGATATCACGCAAAATCTCTCTATTTTTTCAAATTGGCAAATCAATCAAGAATAAACTTCCTGTCTTTGGATTACTCTGAATATCAAGCTTTCCTTGATATTTATTGACCCTATCTTTGATATTTTGAATACCATTTCTATGCGTTTTTTGATTGGTGTCAAACCCAACGCCATTGTCTTGAATCGACATTGTAATTGATTTTTTTTGAATCATAATCCGAATACTAGCTTCTGTACATTGACTATGTTTTGCGATATTATTCACCGTTTCTTTAAAAATCAAATAAATATCATGTCGTTTTTCCATGTGCAATATAATACCGTTTAGTTCATCTGGAAGTTGTAAACGATAGTGGATATTTTTTGCTTCGAACAGCTCACTGGCATAGCGGGTCATACGAGAAAGCACATTTTCTAAGCTATCATTTTGAGGTTTGATACTCCAAACGATATCGTCTAATGCCTCCGAAATTCTTTTGGCATCTTCCGAAATACGCTCCACAAAACCTTTATTTTCGGGCTGTTCAATAAGTCTTTGTTTGAGAATATTGCTAATAATATTGATACCACTGATAGTAGAGCCAACTTCATCATGCAAATCAGCCGAAATCTTATTTCTCACGGTATAAATCTCTTTAATTTGCCTGATACGGTACAAATAAAAGCTATAAACAGCCATCAGCACTAGAAATCCTACTAATATCTGAAACCACCAAGTTTGATAAAAATGAGGTTTAATTTCAAAATTAATCGCCAAAGGCACACTTGCCCAATTCCCTTGACTATCGCCTTGTTGCACTAATAATTCATATCGTTTTGGCGATAAATTAGAAAAGCTTATCATTTCAGCATTTCCATTATCTATCCAATTTTCATGAATATCGGCTAGTTTAAAACGAATGTGATTTTGCGAAGCTGATTTAAAATTCAAAGGACTCAGTCTAATCGTTAAATTATTCTGCTGGGGCTCAAACACTAGCGATTCATGGGTATTGACCAATGTAGTATCGCCCAAAATTTCGATGGTGGAGATTTTTAAATTTGATTTAATCTGCTTTTGTTGAAGTCTTTCCAACTGCAAAATATTAAACTGATTCGTAAACCCAAGCCATAATTGGTTGGCAGAATTTAGACTATAGCCATGTACAACATCATTTTCGGTCAAGCCATCTTTTTCGGAAAAATAAGACACTTGATTCTGTTTCCCTACCGAACATACCCCTTCGGTAGTGCCCATCCAAATAGTACCTTTTTTATCCAACACAATCGAGTTACAATTTCCTCCTTTTAGTTTAAGATTTCCTGATGCTCCTGTCCGAATTATTTTCCCAGTCACAGTATTCAGCACATTAAAACCGCCATATCCTGATATAGCAATAGTATTAGGCGCGTGGTAAGCCAAGCTTAAATAATAATCGGTAACAAAATCGGTATGCTTATTTTGATTTTCGGCTAAAACAAATTGTTTCTTTTTTGTGTCAAAATGAGCAATCCCAAAACCTTTGGGAAACCACGCCGAAAACCACAGATTTCCATCCCCCGTTTCGAGAATATCGGTAAAAACATTTTGTTGAAAAAAGTTTTGATAAGGGAGCTCTTTCCAAGGCTGAACTAACTGATGTGTTTGCCAATCATATACCTGAATCGCACCCCATTCGGGTAAGCACCACAGTTGATGCTGCCTAGTCAGACATACCTTTTTGATATTGGTGGAAAAAGAAATAAGCTTTTCCCAAGACTTTTTCTCAAGGTTTAATCTAAAAATGGCTCTCTGAGTACAAGCCAAAAGATTTCCTGTATCATCTTTCAGAAGCTGATTGACTGGCGCGCCATTAGGAATAGCAAACATTTGAAAGTCGTTATTTTTCTCATTCCATGATAACACCCCCGTATGCGAAAGTCCAAGCCAATTTCGTTCTTTATTTTCATGAAAAAAGCAGGTGACTTTTACTGGAAATACCACCAGTTTTCGGGGCAAATCTACCTGTAGAAGCGTTGCATCTATGGCAAAATCATGCTTGAGAAGTCCTACCGAAGAGGCTAACCATGTGATTTGATTTTGGGTATCCAAATAACAATCCTTCATGGCAATCCCTTCTTCTCTAAGATTAGAAAAATCTATAAATGACTGATTATGAGCATTAAAAAGATACAAAGAACGGTCTGTACCAAGCCAAAAATGTGAAGGTAAATGAGCGGGTTTCAAAAACACAGGAACGTCAGGCTTAGAAGGAAGCTTGACGAAAGGACTAATCCGTTTTTGGGAGATTTCCAGTAAAAAAATACCTTCATTCGGCGTAGCAAACAAGACAGAATCCTTGCTCAAAAATGCAATATCATTTACAGATTGATTTTTCAAAACCTTCCATAAACGCTTTGTCTGCGGGTCATAGCACTGTATTCCCCATTGATTGGTAACCCAAACACGCCCTTGGGTATCCTCCACAAAACGGCTTTTGAAGATATTAAACTGATAACTGGGCGTAATACGAAAGACTTTTAAATGCTTAGTTTGTGGATTATAACACTTGATATTGTTAAAATCATTGGACCAAATTCGTCCTTGACTATCAGCATAAATATTTTCGTAATGGTCATTTTCGGGATAGGCATCGTGGAGGTTGGAAGAGATTTCTTTCTGGATTTTTAAGCTTTTTTCGTCAATGCTAAAAAGTCCATTAATGTTGGCAAACCAAATTTTCCCTTTGTGGTCGGAAGACAAACCGAAGAGCATTTCAGCTTGTGGGAAATGGGTAAAATGATAGCCATCGTAGCGACTAATACTCTGTTTGAAACCCAACCACAAAAACCCTTGGGCATCTTTGGTAATAAACTGAACCTCTTTGGACAATAACCCTTCCTTAATTCCGAGGCGCTCAAAACTAATCCCAGAGTTTTGAGATAACAGTTGTGGAGTGGAAATGAGAATTAATAGCAAAAAAGTAAAGTATAATTTTCTGAGCATGTTTTGTAAGGTCTTTACCAAATCTAAACAAATGGCGTTGTGGTAATAATTATTCTGATTTACAGTTTGTTATCGGAATAATCAATTTTAAACAAAGAATTCGATTTTTGAGAACACTTCCAAAGCTTGTTCATGTTTTTGCGGTAAATTTTGAGTAAATGGAGTTTTTGAGCCTTTGGAATAATTTATGTCCTTTTAAATATTCGGCTTACGCCATTATTTTTCACGAAACTTCAAGCAATTTCATCTATATTTAAGGCATAAAATTCTGACCTTAAAACAATCCTTTTTTACAATTATGTCTGAAAGAACCATTGCCACACGCAAACGTATTGCGCTGATTGCACACGACAACAAGAAAGCTGAACTAATCGATTGGGTATATTACAATAGAGGAGTTTTGTCGCGTCATGAGCTCTTTGCGACAGGTACAACAGGGAAATTAATTGAAGAAGCTATAGACCGACCAGTCAAGAAATTTTTGAGTGGCCCACTCGGCGGCGACCAGCAAATTGGTGCATTGGTAGCTGAAGGCAAAGTGGATGTGCTAATTTTCTTTTGGGATCCAATGGCTTCACAACCTCACGACCCAGATATTAAAGCACTTTTACGCTTGGGTGTAGTTTGGAATATTCCAATGGCATGTAATCGTGCTACCGCCGATTTTATCTTGACTTCCAACCTTATAGCTGAAACCTACGAGTCAGTACAAACTGATTATTCGGAATATTTGAATAGAAAAGTTTAGTGCCTTATTTGAAATAGGCTGCGATGGACATTGCAGCCTATTTCAAATCAATAATATCTTCTCAATTCAAGGAACTTCCTAAGAGCACTTTCAAATAATGCGCCAGACGCTCGATATTTTGTTTTTGACCTTCATCAGCCTTATGTGCTTTTACCACAATATCGTACATTTCAGGAGTATCAAACAACATTGACCAATCTACTTGGGTTTCGTCTCCTTTTTCCTCAAAAAACACGGTTGTTGTAAAATGAGGATTAAAATGTTCAAAAACGATTTTATGGTAAGGAATGATTTCTAAATAGATACTTCGATTGGGATAATTTTTCCCATCTGGCCCATGCATGGTCAGTCTCCATTCTCCCTCCTCTTGAACATCCATCACCTGAATGGTAGAAGTAAAGCCATCAGGTCCCCACCAGTTGACTATATGTTTCGGCTCAGTCCAGACTTTCCAAAGTAATTCAATCGGAGCGTCGAAAGTTGTGATTGTACGAAGCTCTTTGATACTAGTAGTATTCATTTTCATAAAGGGTTTAGCATTATCGTAGCTAAAAATAGCCGAAATTTGACGAATACCAAAGCGATATATTACTTTATCGCTAATCTTTTGAGCGTTGATACTAGTTATGTCCTTTGGTTGCTAAATCAAAAACTTTACAAAAATTTGCTCCACCGATTTTGATAATTTCGGGTTCGGTTAAACCTAGTTTTAGTAATTCTTCCACAACGGTATAGAAATACCCCGAATGCTGAGATTCCCATATTTCGTTGGTGCGTTCGCCAAATCGTTTTGGCTGATTGGCATTGTTCGGACGATTCTGGTTTGCATTTGGAGAACGGTAAGCTGGCGTCAATTTGGTGTCTGTTCCCAAACACACATGATCTACCCCAACAACCTCCACCATTGCTTTAATATTTTGTGCATACATCGATGGAGAGTCGGTCAAATGTCGCCAAACTCCGATTAAGCCACCTGCATCCGCTACGATTTTGGCTTGTTCCTTGCTTATCAAACGAGGCATCATCATTTTAGCCATATTTGGATTTTGCCCCAATTGTGTATTCAAACTTGTATGGGAAACTATCACAGGTTTGCTCGAAATTTTGAGAGCATCGTTGATAGCGGCGTCGCTGCAATGCGTTAAATCAATCAAAATTCCGAGTCTATTACACTCTTTGACCACTTCTTTCCCAAAATCTGATAATCCATTAAATTTGGGAGGATTGGTGTAAATATCACCTAAAGATACCGAGGCATCATTGTCGTGTAAAAGCCCTAATTGTCTCAGTCCACGTTGATAAGCAATTTGTAAACGCTCTATTTTTCCTTCTAAAAAGTGCCCTCCTTCTACCGATTGAATTACCGTTGGAGTACCCGATTTATGAGCCTTTTTTAGGTCTACCAGGTTGTATGATCGCTTGATTTGATTGTTTTCCAGTATTTTATCCATGGCATCCAAGCCATTCATAAAATGCTCATAAGCTTCTCCTTCATAAGTGAGCTTTTGATAATCAACCGCAAAAGTCATACAAATAGCAGAAAGTCCCGATTTTTTCATTTCGGCTTTTAGCTCTACCGCAGGACCTGGCAACTCCTCTTTTTTGAGCGGAACATCAATGTGATTGTGTGTATCTATCGCAATGGTTTTCTTTATGATAGCGACTATACGAGGGTCGGTTTCATTTAGAGCAAATGAATGAAAAGATTTGAATAACATGATACCTCCCATACCAGAGATAGCAGTCAAAAAATGTCTTCTTGTAAAATCGTTTCGGGTTTCTTTCATGGTCGGTTTATATATGGATTGATGGTAAAATAGCTCGTTACTATTGACCGAACTCATTAATATTGACAGACCATTAGACCAGAATGTTGTCCGATTGTAAAGATGCTTTGGTGTGATTATAACTTTTTTCGACGTATATAACCTTTTACTCCATCAACGCGTTATAAATCGAGATAAAAAATGAGCACATTCAATTTAATTGATATCCTTTAGGCTAGAAAACCTAGCTTTTAGTAAAAAAGCCTCATTGAATTCATAGGAAATATTTTACCGAAAGCCAATAGCTGAAAGCTCCAAGCATGAATTTAATCAAACATTCCTTTGACGGTTTTTGTACTTTCCTGGCGTGATGCCTGTGATAGATTTAAAAACTTTAGAAAAATATGGCACATTTTCGAAACCTGTTTGTGTAGCAATTTCTTCGAGAGTCATATCTCTAGTAATCATCAAATACTGCGCTCTTTCAATACGTTTGTCCAAAATATAAGCCATTGGTCGCACACCCATGGTTTGAAGAAAAAGTCTTGAAAAATAATCTACATGCATATTGACACGTAATGCCAGCATCTTCACAGAAAGTTTTTCGGACATATTCAATTGAATATAATTGATAGAATCCATGATTTTGGAAGGAATTAAGGATTCGACCTGTGGAGAAAAATTTTCCTCTGCCAAAAATCTCGCCATAAGCTGAAACAATATTCCCTGAGTCTCGAACTGACAAGAGAGCGATTGTTGAAGATTAAGCTCTTGGTATTCTTTATAATAAATATCTTTCTCATAAACCTCAGGATTGTCTGATCGATTGATTCCTCTTCCGGGATTAATGGCAATGAGACGTTTAAAATTGACAATATCTATCTCATGAGCTTTTACCTTCAATACTTTTCGTTGATTAAAAAAAAGTGATAATCCACTCCCTAATTCTTCGAAAAATTGGACAAAATATTGACTCAAATACTGCTCACAATTCAAATCACAAACCGTAAAACTCGGAATCAGGTACAGGAAACCTGCCTCTAAATCTATAGACCCTTGTGTACTTGTAATTTTTCCATGGCCATCATCTATATAGTACAAGCGATAATAGGGACTCACCACGGTTTTGTAATTCCATTTCGACCCCAACTTTACGTAGTCGACGTGTAAAAGAGAAAACAACTGATTTCTAGCAATATTTCTCATCTCAAAAGCCCAAAGTCTGATTAGTATAATTTAGCAAGAAAACTGCCGTACATAAAAAATAGTATAACACCCAATAAAAAAGGTAATATAGGTCATTAAACTATACTAAATAAAGATTTTTCATAACCTTTTCTATGATGAAAAGACAGATAAAGAATATCCTGAATACACAAAATATCTGATTTGTATAATAAAATTGCTGATTTCTATAAAAACAACACAAGGGTAAAGTCTAATTTTGTTAATTCCATTTCACTCTAATTCTGAGAATTATGAAAAGAAGAACGCTCCTTAAACAAATTGGTTTAGGTATTCCAAGTTTGGGCTTGGCACAACATTTACTTGCGAAAAAGCAGTCTGAGCACACCATACTTGGAGAGGCAATCGCTAAGGGAAAATTTACGCCCGATTGGGCTTCTTTAGAGCAATATCAAGTACCGAAGTGGTTTCAGGATGCGAAGTTTGGCATGTGGGCGCATTGGGGACCTCAATGTCAGGCAGAAGCAGGCGACTGGTATGCCAGAGGGATGTATCAAGAAGGAGATTGGCAATATAAATATCACGTAGAAAAATTTGGGCATCCATCCAAGTTTGGCTTCAAAGATATTATTCACGAGTGGAAAGCCGAAAAATGGAATCCAGATGAGTTGGTCACGCTTTATAAAAATACTGGAGCCAAGTATTTTATTGGTATGGCCAATCACCACGATAATTTTGATATGTACGATAGTAAGTATCAAAAAAATTGGAACTCCACCAAAATGGGTCCCAAGAAGGATATTATCGCAGGTTGGGCAAAAGCTGCCAAAGCCAACAATCTTCCTTTTGGGGTAAGTATCCACGCTAGTCATGCTTGGCGATGGTATGAGTCTGCACAACGAAGCGATAAAAATGGGGCATTGGCGGGAGTTCCTTACGATGGCAAACTGCGTAAATCTGATGGTAAAGGTCAATGGTGGGAAGGTCTAGATCCTCAAGAACTCTATGCCCAAAATCATGAGCTAAGCGAGAATAGTCTTCAGAATGGCGCTATTCACAAACAGTGGGAATGGGAAAATGGGGCAAACAGACCATCCAAAGAATACATTGAGAAATTCGTAAATCGAACTATCGACCTTATCAACAAATACGAACCTGATTTGCTGTATTTTGATGATACGAAACTTCCATTTTGGCCCATAAGCGATGCTGGATTGCGTATTGCAGCGCATCATTATAATATGAGTATCAAGCGTCACGGAGAGTTAAGAGCTGTCATTAATGGTAAAATTTTGGATGAAAACGAACGAAAAGCCATGGTCTGGGACATCGAACGTGGACAAGCTAGCGATATTCAACCTTTTGTTTGGCAGACGGATACTTGTATCGGAAGTTGGCATTATGACCGTGGTGTTTATAATAGAGATGGATACAAATCAGCCAAATCTGTCATTCATGCGCTGGTAGATATTGTTAGTAAAAATGGGAATTATTTGCTCAATGTACCCGTTCGTGGCGATGGCAGTATTGATGAAAAAGAACGTAAAATTGTAGAAGAAATTGGTCGTTGGATGGCCGTAAATAGTGGAAGCATCTATGGCACAAGACCATGGAAAATCTATGGAGAAGGTCCTTCTACTCAGAACGAAGCCAAGCTAAATGCACAAGGTTTCAACGAAGGTAAAACGAAATATACTTCAGAAGATATTCGCTTTAATACTTTGGGAAATACGCTTTTTGCCACAGTAATGGATTGGCCTGCAAATGGCAAAGTGCTTATCAAGAGTTTGGCTCAAAATAGCCCTTTACATTCCCAAACTATCAATAAGGTGGAGTTTTTGGGAAATCAAAATCAACCTTTGAATTTCGAAAGACATTCAGATGGATTACATATCCAATTCCCTGAAAACAAGCCAGTTGATAGTTATGCCAATGTTTTGAAAATTTCTTAGTAAATAGAAATTCAATCTTAAGACCACCAATTATAATCCTCTTTGTTAATGAAAGTTAAAAGAAGTTTTAGTTAATGGTTTATCTGAGGTCTGGTTACTGGACAAAATTGAAAATACTAGTTCAAGACTTAGTCTTGGACTCATTTTTTTAACAGTTTGAAACTGTTTTTACAAAATTCAGTGAAAAAGTCCAAACACCTGAATCACACTTTCACATTTTGCCCAGTAATCAGAATAATAACTAATAATATCTTCCTACTTATGTATTAAAAATTTCACCTAAAAATGAGTCATTACTCAATCACTAAGTTGTAAATGACTCTTTTTTCGATTAAATGAAGTTATGAAACCGATGGATGCAATTTTCCGACTCTAACGGTCGTAAGCAATAACATCACAAAAGCACCCATTGAAAAATAACCCAAAGACAAATCGGCTTGAGAGGCAGGATGTAACATATTTACGACGCCATAACTCAAACCCGAAGTCAGAATAAAGGCAACTCCACCCGTAAATCCACCCGAGACACCAGCAATTTTAGGGAAACGGCTTAGACAATACGTAAAGTAATTATTAAAAGTAAAGCCAGCAGCTAAATGAATAAAAAAGGCAAATCCGAGTAATGTGTAAAGATTTTGAAGCCACTGAGAAGAAATATACATCGCCAAAATCAAGGTAGTTTGTATCAAGCTTGCCAATTGTATTTTGGGTAAAAAGGGTTTATTCATTAAAGTGCGGCCCAAAAATCCACCCAACATCCATGCTATCCCCATAATTAAGGAAGCATATCCAACGGTCACAGGCGTATATCCCATCTGATGCTCGATAATAAAAGGTGCGCTTAGGTTGAACAAAAATATCATCCCATAGCTAAGTCCTACAATCAATAAGCCCAAAAAGAAATCAGGAGTTGTAATCATTTCCTTAAAATTACGCAACAGATTACCCGCATTAAAGGCGGTCTTTTTACGAATAGTTTCGCCCGAAAACAAAAACTCTAATACACCTACCACACCACTGTACACTGCCAATAAGTAAAAATTAGACTGCCAACCAAAATGTTCTTGCAAATACCCCCCAATAAACGGCGCCACAATCGGACCAGCAGACCAGACAATTGTCATCAAGCTCAAGTATTGTCTTCTTTCTTCGCCCTCGTACACATCTACAAAAAAAGCTCGCTTGGCCACAATCGCAAAAGCTGAGAGAATCCCCTGTACCACACGCATCGCATAAATCATGTATATATCTGTACTTATGGCAGTTATCCAAAAAGAAACCATAAATAAAAAAAGAGAGATAGTCGACAGTTTATATCGTCCGAAGGCATCGAGAATACTTCCTACGAAAAACTGGGCAATGGCATAGCTCCCCAAATAAAGGGATAAGGTAAGCTGTATGCTGTTTTCTGCTTCACCAAAATATTTTGCCATATAGGGCATCGAAGGTAAATATATGTCCGTTGCCAAACCCGACATCGGTATTACCGCAAATGCTAACAAAGTAGCAATAAATCTATTTTTTTCCTGAACTGCTTTCATGATCTTATTTTAAGGGACAAAGTAAACAGGCACAAAGTGTATGAAGTGATTATTTACTAAGAGCTTTTCCAATAAACAGAACTTTTCACTTTGTGCCTATGTGCCTTATCACTGTTCACTACTAATTTTAATTCAAAATTATAGGACAAAAAGAAGGCTACAAAAGAAGATTCAAACAAGAAATTATAAAATTCAAACAAGTTCTAGTTTTCTTAACTCTTTGGGTTTGTTCCCTGTAGCTTTTCTGTAAAAATTGTTGAAGTAAGCAGGATACTCAAATCCTAAACAATAAGCAATTTCGGCAATAGCCCAATCGGTATAGGTCAGTAATTGATTGGCCTCCAGCACAATTCTGTGAGCAATATGCTCGGTGGTCGTTTTTCCTGTAATTGTTTTGACGGCACGATTCAAATGGTTGACATGCAAATTCAATTTATCAGCAAAGTCTTTGGCGGTGGTCAACTGCAATTGGTTTTGCATGGAATCAATTGGAAACTGGCTTTCCAAAACATCAAAAAATTGCTGAGTAATACGAGCATTGGCATTGACTGGAACTTCCTGTTGCGATTGGTTAAAGGACTTTAAGGCATAATGCACTATCAAATGCAAATAATTTCTCATAATATCCTGTTTATAAGCATAGTTACCCAAACTTTCACATTTCATTTTTTGAAATAAATCCGATATTTCGTCAACACTTTTTTCATCTAAAAAATACACTTTATCGGTATTCATTTGAAACATAGGCAACTCTGTCAATAAATTATCTCGTTGATGAATAAAAGCTTCATTAAAAATACAGAACCAACCTTTCTGCAAATCCGAAACAGATTGCCAATAATAGGGTAAGGTAGGATTACTAAAAAGCAAAGCAGGCTTGTCGATATGGATCGTTTTGTCGGCATATTCCACACGACCCTCTCCTATTACGAGTGTCACTTTATAATAATCTCGACGTGAATAAGGTAAAAGATTTTTACAATCTCCTCTTTCAAAAACATTGATATGAGGCGCATTTTGACTAATAGATTCTCTTGGTTGAATCTCTAGTCTCTGATAAAACTCTTGTAAATTCTCTGTTACTTTCATATCACTAAATTATAAAATTCAAACTATTATCTTGAATACTTATTTTTACAAAATGTATTTTTTCAAGAACAAGTTCCCCATTACTAACATTTCTTTAAATTTTAATCTTTAATTTTATGTAGTTTGTTTCTAGTAACAGAAATACACTATTTTATGGTATTCACTCATTTTCTATTGAAACATTTATGCAATCTCCCAACCGTCGTACCTTTTTGCGTCAATCCAGCAGTTTAGCCTTAGCAAGCTTGCTCCCGTCTTCTTTGTATCAAAGAGTGTCTTTTGCTAAAACCGTTAAAGCCAAAGTTCATGTCAACTTTGAGCAAACCATTGGCAAAATCGAACCTGAAATTTATGGACAATTCATCGAATATCTCGGTCGAGCTATTACAGGTGGAGTAGTTGATGCCAAAACCAATCAAGTCAGAAAAGATGTATTGGAAAAAATCAAAAGGTTACAAACGCCTTTGTTGAGATTTCCAGGAGGTACTGTTACTAAAATATATCATTGGCAGGACGGTATCGGTCCCAAAAACTTACGTCCCGTTCGACCAAACCTCATTTGGGGTGGTGAAGAAAGCAATCAATTTGGTACCAATGAGTTTATCGATTATTGTCGCATGCTCAAAACTGACCCATTTTTAGTGGTCAATATGAATACAGGTACACCAGAAGAAGCCTCCAACTGGGTCGAGTATTGTAATAGTACAGGAAATACCTCCTTTGCAAGCCTACGCAAAAAACATGGTTATCCTCAAGCTCATAAAGTAAAATATTGGGGATTAGGCAATGAAGAAAGCGCCGTTCCAGATACGGGTCGTTTACAAGACCCAAACAAATACGTAGAAATGGCTTGGCAATACGCCAAACTAATGAAGCTACAAGACCCAAACATTTCGCTAGTTTTGGCGGGCGGTGATACCAAATGGAACGAAACGCTTATCAAAGAACTCCATCCTATTGCCGACTATATCTCCTTGCATTATTATTCCAATTCCAAGAAAGGTCAACCAGCTTCGCTCTTTGCGCATATTGATACATTCGAAAAAGAAATCGTTGCTACTAAAAAGCAGATTCAAGAATTAGCCCCCGAAAAAGTAGAGAATTTTAATCGTTGGTATCGTTTTCCACCTCGTAAAAAAGCCTTAAAAATCGCCTTAGACGAATGGGGGATTTGGGAAAATGAAGGAAAAGGCGCATATAATTTAGAAGTAACATATCAGTGGTTTCATGCCCTAGGCGTGGCAGGCTTTCTGAATATATTCCAACGACAAGCAGATATTGTTGGTATGGCCACTTGGGCTCAGACCGTCAATGTACTTGCACCCATCATGACCAATGAAAAGGAGTCTATCTGTCAAACTGTTTTCTATCCACTCGAACTTTATCGTAAATATTGTAAAGGAACAAGCATTGCGACCGAAGTCGAAAGTCCAGCTTTGGAGCAATCAGGCGCCGAAAATCTTGGCATTTTAGACACCGCTGCAAGTTATGATGAAGCTACCAAAACGCTAACGCTCGCTATCGTAAACCGTCATCCAACATTGGCGGTGGAGACGGAAATTGATTTTCCTATTGCGAAAAACTTAAAAATCTTCGAGAAACATGAGCTTACTGCTACCTCATTTACAGCAGCCAATACACTTGAAAAGCCTTCTCAAAATGTGGTAAATTACCAACATCAAAATATCGAAGCAACTATTTCAAGTGTCACCTTAGCTCCTGCCTCTATTACACTATTGAGGTTTAGGTAAACTAGTCGGTATTCGTTTTACTCAGAAAGGCAATACGTTGGGTATTGCCTAATCTATAGATTTTCTTAGGGATTCAGTTTTAAAAACCCTAAATTTGCACTTTCTTAAGTAATTCGGCTGTTTTATCTTATTTTTCAAACTCTAAATTACCGAATTAGGCACAATCAACTATCAATTTGCTATCATCATGATTCATTTCTTCGGAAGTCACTCTGGTAATGTATTTGCAGTCCAAGCTCAATCTGCTATCGCAGAGGAAGATATTCAAAAACTAGTGTGGCTTTTCAACAGTTCAAGAGACCATCGTTTCACTGTCATCAATCAAGAGGATGCTTCGTTAGAGGCGGTTTTTGTAGGTCCACGTGCCGCTATGATTACTCCATGGAGTACCAATGCTGTGGAAATTACCCAAAATATGGGTATTCAGGGAATTATCCGTATTGAGGAGTTTGCTCAGGTAGCCGAAGATTTTACGGACTTCGACCCTATGTTATCGCAAAAGTACTCCAGCTTACATCAAGCAATTTATACGATTAAAATCCAACCTGAGCCTATCCTCGAAATCGACGATATTGCAGCCTACAACAAACAAGAAGGTCTTGCACTAAGTCAGGAAGAAATCGACTACCTAAATGGTCTTTCAGAAAAATTAGGTCGTAAATTGACAGATTCTGAAGTATTTGGTTTCTCGCAGGTAAACTCCGAACACTGTCGCCACAAAATCTTCAACGGAACTTTTATCATCGACGGTGAAGAAAAACCAAGCTCTCTTTTCAAGCTCATCAAGAAAACTTCTGAAACGAATCCAAACTACATCGTTTCTGCTTATAAAGACAACGTTGCTTTTATCAAAGGCCCTCGCGTTACTCAATTTGCTCCAAAATCTGCTGACAAACCAGACTTTTACGACGAAAAAGAATTCGATTCTGTTATTTCAGTAAAGGCTGAAACGCACAATTTCCCAACTACCGTAGAACCTTTTAACGGTGCGGCAACAGGTTCGGGTGGTGAAATTCGTGACCGCTTGGCGGGTGGACAAGGTTCGTTACCATTGGCAGGTACTGCTGTTTATATGACTTCGTACTCTCGCTTGGAAGAATCTCGCCCTTGGGAAAAAGGAATGGACGAACGTGCATGGTTATATCAAACACCAATGGATATCTTGATTAAGGCTTCTAATGGTGCTTCTGATTTTGGTAACAAATTCGGTCAACCGCTGATTACAGGTTCTGTTTTGACGTTTGAACACGAAGAAGAAGCTCGCAAATTAGGTTTCGATAAAGTAATTATGTTAGCAGGTGGTATTGGTTATGGCAAAGAAAGTCAAGCCAAAAAACAAAAACCATCGGTTGGAGATAAAGTAGTAGTGTTAGGTGGTGAAAACTACCGCATTGGTATGGGTGGTGCAGCCGTTTCTTCGGCAGATACAGGTGCATTTGGCTCAGGCATCGAATTGAATGCAATTCAACGTTCGAACCCAGAAATGCAAAAACGTGCCGCCAATGCAATTAGAGGCTTAGTTGAGTCAGACGAAAACCCAATCGTTTCTATCCACGACCACGGTGCAGGTGGACACCTTAACTGTTTGTCGGAGTTAGTAGAAGAAACAGGTGGTTTGATTGATTTAGACAAATTGCCAGTTGGCGACCCAACGCTTTCGGCGAAAGAAATCATTGGTAACGAATCACAAGAACGTATGGGCTTGGTGATTGGTGAAAAAGATATAGCAACGCTTCAACGTGTAGCAGAACGCGAACGCTCGCCAATGTACACTGTGGGAGATATTACAGGTAACAACCGTTTTACATTCGAATCAAAATCTACGGGTGCTAAACCAATGGATTTTGCCATTTCGGAAATGTTCGGAAGCTCGCCTAAAATTGTGATGGAAGACAAAACTGTTGAACGTAACTACGCAGGTTTGTCCTATTCAGAAACAGAAATTCCAACGTATTTGAACCAAGTATTACAGTTAGAAGCTGTAGCTTGTAAAGATTGGTTGACCAACAAAGTTGACCGTTGCGTAGGTGGACGAGTTGCCAAACAACAATGTGCTGGTCCATTGCAATTGCCTTTGAACAACGTAGGTGTGATGGCCTTAGATTTCAAAGGGAAAGATGGTATCGCCACTTCGGTAGGACACTCGCCAGTAGCCGCTATCGTAGACCCAGCAGCGGGTTCACGTACTGCTATTGCAGAGGCATTGTCAAACATCGTTTTTGCGCCATTGAAAGACGGTTTAAAATCGGTTTCATTGTCAGCTAACTGGATGTGGGCTTGTAAAAATGCAGGCGAAGATGCACGTTTATACGAAGCCGTAAAAGCTTGTTCTGACTTTGCGATTGAATTAGGAATCAATATTCCAACAGGAAAAGATTCCCTTTCGATGAAGCAAAAATATCCAAACGATGAAGTAATTGCACCGGGTACAGTCATTATCTCAGCAGGTGCTCATTGTTCGGACATCAATAAAGTAGTTGAGCCAGTTTTACAGCGCAATGGCGGTTCTATTTACTATTTGAATTTATCAAAAGATCATTTCAAATTAGGCGGTAGCTCATTTGCACAAATCTTGAACAAAGTAGGTAACGAAGTACCAACCATTCAAGATGCGGCGTATTTCAAAACGGCATTCGATACTTTCCAAGATTTAATCAAAGCAGGAAAAATCGAGGCAGGTCATGACATCGGTAGTGGTGGATTGATTACGACTTTGTTAGAAATGTGTTTTGCAGATGTAAACCTTGGCGCAAACTTCGACTTGTCAGGTTTAGGCGAAAGCGATACGGTAAAAGCATTATTCAACGAAAACATTGCCTTGGTATTCCAAGCAGATGCTTCGGTTGAGGCAGCTTTTGCAGCCAACAATATTACTATCGTAAAAATTGGAGAAGTAGTAGAAGGAGATACCGTTTCAGTGAAAAACAATGCTACATCATTTGATTTTTCAGTAGCTGATTTAAGAGATGTTTGGTACAAAACTTCATTCCTTTTAGATTCAAAACAATCGAAAAACGGAACGGCTTTAGACCGCTATACCAACTACAAAAACCAACCTTTGGCTTATACTTTCCCTTCACAGTTCACAGGAAAATTAACTGACCATCGTGCGATTTCAACTCGTCCAAAAGCAGCGATTATCCGTGAAAAAGGCTCAAACTCTGAGCGTGAAATGGCGAATGCGATGTATTTGGCAGGTTTTGATGTAAAAGATGTTCACATGACTGACCTTATTTCTGGTCGTGAGACATTGGAAGATATTCAGTTTATTGGTGCAGTAGGTGGTTTCTCAAACTCAGATGTTTTAGGTTCGGCGAAAGGTTGGGCTGGAGCATTTTTGTACAATGAAAAAGCCAATGCTGCCATCAAGAAATTCTTCGAACGTGAAGACACGCTTTCAGTAGGGATTTGTAATGGATGTCAGTTGTTTATGGAATTGGAATTAATCAATCCAGACCATGATATTCATGGTAAAATGCACCATAACAAATCACATAAGCACGAAAGTATCTTTACTTCGGTGACAATCCAGCAAAACAACTCAGTAATGCTTTCTACCTTAGAAGGAACTACTTTAGGTGTTTGGGTATCACACGGAGAAGGTAAGTTTGTATTGCCTTATGGCGAAGAACGTTATCACATCGTAGGTAAATATGGTTATGCAGAATATCCTGCTAATCCAAACGATTCGGATTACAACACCGCCATGATGTGCGATGCCACAGGTCGCCATTTAGTAACCATGCCACACATCGAACGTTCGACCTTCCCTTGGAACTGGGCCAACTACCCAGCCAACCGCAAAAACGACGAAGTAAGTCCTTGGTTAGAAGCTTTTGTAAACGCAAGACTTTGGATTGAGGAGAAGAATAAGTAGATACAAGAGTTAATGGAATATTACAAACAAAAGGGAAATTTTCAGTAGAAGATTTCCCTTTTGTTTTTTGCCTATAAGATTTCTCTTTTAGTTACTATATTTACATGATGGAGAAGATAACAATACATAATTATAGGTGCTTTGAGCTACTTTCTTTGAACTTCAAAGAAGGGGTTAACTTGTTTATTGGAGATAATTCGAGTGGAAAGACTACGCTTATTAGGGCTTTAAGCACTGTGCTAAATTCTTTTTTTATAGGATTTAGTGATGAAAATACTCGTTTTTTAGGATTAAGTCCAAATGACTTTAGCGTATTAGAATCCGAAACAGGACTGGCAAATGAACCAGCTATAAAGATTGATTTCACCAACTTACAGGTAAATGCTTCTCTTGAGTTACATTCCAAAAAAGGCAGAACACTTCAAAAGCCTCTTGATGCTATTAATAAAGTAGGAAAGTCCCTTTATAAAAACCTTTTTGAAGATAAAGTACAAAAAGAAACATTACCGCTTTTTGCGAGTTTTTCTACAGCAGATATTCACACCACGAGAAAAATCAACAGAGAAAAATTTAAAAATTATGACCAAAAACCTTCGTTTGGCTATTATGAATGCTTGCAAGGAGATGGTTTTTTAGATTATTGGACTAAAAGATTGTTGATTTTAAAAGAAGCTCAAAAAGGTGAAATAGAAATCGAAGGAGTAAGACTGGCTATTCAAAAAGCATTGGGTGTTGATGGATGTAATGTTATTGAGGATATGCAAATTCGTCATAACCAAGGAAGAGTGTATTATATACTTACGGACAAACGAGAGGTAGAAACAGCTTTACTTTCCGATGGACTTACCCGTTTGGTAAATATTGTATTAGACCTTTCTTTCAGATGTATGTTACTCAATAAAGGCATTTTTGGCATTGAGGCTTGTTCCAAGACAAAAGGAACAGTGTTGATTGATGAAATTGACTTGCATTTGCATCCGAGCTTACAATCGCTCGTGGTAAAGGGTTTACAAAATGCTTTCCCTCAGCTACAATTTATCATCACTTCACACAGCCCTTTGGTGATGTCTGGTATTGCAGATAACGAGAAAAATGTCATTTATAAACTTGCTTACGCTAAGGAAAAAGGTTACACTGTCCAAGAAGTTCAAACTTACGGTTTAGATGCTTCTACAATCATTGAGACCGTTTTAGGCGTAACTCCAAGAACAAAAGACGTAAATGACCGCTTGAACACGCTGTTTTCTTTCATTGATATTGATGACTATATAAAAGCAGCCAATTACCTTCATGAAATGAAAAAAGAATTTGGTGATAATTTACCCGAATTAGCGAAAGCAGAGACGATGTTAAACCTTTTGAGTGATAGCAATGATTAAGATAAATAAGGGTAAAGAACCTCAAGAGTGGACGGCTAAATATAATACACCAGATTTTACCCAATACGAATCAATACCTGCTTTACGCCAAGCCTTACTTGAAGAACAAGGCTTTATATGTGCATATTGTATGCGACAAATTCCTGTAAAAGATTTATCAGAAAATGAAACTTCTAAAATAGAACATATCAAGTCACGAAGTGATTATCCAGACTTACAATTAGAGTATAATAATATGCTTATCTGTTGTCCTAGAAGTATTGATGGTGATAGTCATTGTGATAAATCAAAAGAACACCAAAGTATTTCTTATTCACTTTTTGTACCACAGTTACAGCAATCAATTTTTTATAGCTCTAAAGATGGTACAATAAAATCATCAGTACCAACAATTGATGATGAATTGAACCGCATTTTAAACCTCAACAATCGAAGACTAAAGGCGAATCGTTTACAAGTAATTGAAGCAATTATTGCTACTTTAGAGAAGAAAAAGTGGAAGAAACGTGAATACGAACAACAATTAGAAGTATGGAAAACTAAGACTGTTAAGCAAATTGAACATGAAGACAAGCTTGTTTTTAAACCTTATTGTGGCGTTGTTACTTATTTTTTAGAGAAGAAGTTAAAGCAATATAAATAAGCTATGATTTACCAAAATTCGGCTTATGCCGATAATTTCTTTTATTACATTCAAAACCCATAGTTGCAAAACATTCCATTTCCTATTCATTGTGAAAAACATTTTCTCCATCATTGCCTTCTGTACATTCCTCTCATGTAGTGAGTCATCTACTAAATCAGCAAAAGATATTCCTGTCAAAGTATCTAAAGAAGACTCGCTAAAAGCTTTTCAATCAATGATGAAACCCTCAGTAAATGAAGATTCTATGCAAAATGCTAAACTGTTGATTAAACAAAAGCAAGTGTTGGGTGGATATAGGGTTGAGTTTGCTTATTCGGCATACGACGAAGAAAAGTATGGTTTGCAAAACCCTGGTTTTTTGAAGGTCTATAAAAATAATAAGATGATTTTCTCAGATGTGTTTTATGGTGATAATGAGTTATACATTTTACCTCTTGAAAATCTGAGTACGGATAAAGATAAGGTTTTCTTTACGCTTAACTGGGGCTTAGAGGCTTGTGACTATGTACAGACATCGAGATTTTATTGTATTACTACCGATGATAAAGTGCATAAATTAGGCGACCATTGGGCGATGAGTACAGGAGACGGCTATTCAAGTCGTAACTTTAAGTATTTTTTTAGTCAAGACAACCACAACTTGATGGTGGTAGAATCACTTTTTTTTAATGAACATGATCAAAAAGACCTGAGCGATACCATTGTTTATACTTTTGAGGAGAATAAATTTAAAGTACGTAGATTAAGTAATCATTTAAAATCAGCCAATTGATATACTTTAATTGTTTAGGATAATTTATAAACTATTTGGAAGCCAATACAATTATGACAAGCAACACATATTATTTCCCATCGAATCTTGTAAATAAGTATTGAAACTATTTTATAAATAATTTATAAAGATTAAACTTAAAAATATGGAATGTTTATCGGCTAAATCTGAAATTTCAGATACTTTCCATCGAGTGAGAGATTTTTCTTTTCAGGAGAAAGTAAGCCCAAAAGCTTCCTTTTTGGGTTATTCTTAGATTGCTAGCGCAAGTCTTATACTTTGGCTTTCTATTTCTATAGTTTTAAAATTTTAACTTTGAATTTATTAATCAAAGTATTGGAATCTTCAAAATACGCTAATGCCAGCTTCGTTGCTGTTTCAAGTTTAACAACTTGGAAGGCCAGTAAAAAGCAGTCTCTAACTGCAACTAGACAGCCCTATTTGAACCCCTTGTTTATACGGCGAAGTAAAGCTTTGTATTTGAGGGTAGTCAAAGACTGCATTTATTTGTGGGTCTAAGTGAAAAAATACTTAGGCCAGCGAGGGAGAGTGTCCTGCGGAAC
>NZ_JBMLSD010000076.1:0-8413 GCF_049240685.1 Flectobacillus sp. | reverse complement strand
ATGCCGATAGCTGAAAGCTAAAGGCTCAAAAATTTAAGTTTATTTTGCGTAAGTAAGTAACAAGACGTTATTAGTTAACAGTATATCAGTTATTATAATATATTAATAATCAAAAAGTTAACCTTGATTTTCACCTTTGAGATACTATTGATTTAATCTTTCCTTTTACTTAGCAGGAAAGATTAAATTAATAGTAAATCTAAGGCAAATTTTGACTATAAACTTTTGATTATGAATGTCTTACAATAACCGATATACTGCTAACTAATACCGTTTTCCTACTTAACTTCTTTTACTTGCTTACAATTAATGTTTCTCACCTTTTCTAGGCACTGGATCATGCCCGCTACCACCCCAAGGATGACAAGAAGCAATACGTTTTAGACCGAGACGTGTTCCTTTCCAGATGCCCCATTCTTGAATCGCTTCAATCATGTACTGAGAGCACGTTGGATTGTAGCGACAAGCATTAGGAAAATATGGAGAGATTATAGCCTGATAAACGCGTACCAATGCAATCAACAACTGAGCGAACAATTTATACATGAGATTTTCTTGTGTGAGCTTCCGAATGTGGGTAAAATTCAAGAAACTTTACCCACATAGCTAAGTGATTTTCTATTTTAGTGGAATACCTCTCACCGTCAAAAAGCTGATGGCATTCGAATCGCCACGTGCGACGGCTTTTTGCATAGCCTTTACCCCATTCGGAATGTCGCCATGCTGGCCGTATTCCAATCCAATATTATAGTAAAAACTTCCATCTTTGGCGTCCATTTGCGCCCCTTGTTCCCATATCTTGATAGCATCTTGCCATTTGCCAAGGGTTTTGTAAGCCACACCAAGGTTTTTGTAGGCTGTCATGGCTTTCTTATCAACCTTTAATGCTTTCTGTAGAACTTCGATTTCTTTTTGATGGTTCCCTTGATGATTGTATATCGTAGAGATGTTGACATAAGGATCGGCAAACTTAGGGTCAAGCGACAATGCTTTTTCATAATATTTTCGTCCTTCTACTTCATCACCTTTTTTACACAAAGCCAAACCCATAATATTGTTGGCAAACTGATTTTTGTTATCAGATTTATCCAAGGCAATCTGGCTTTCGGCAATGGCTTTGTCATATTCTCCTGTATAGAAATATGCTCCTCCAAGCATCCAGTGAAGGTTTTTCATTTCTTCAGGTTTTAATTTTAGGGCAGCTTCAAAGTTTTCAACCGTGAGTTTATATTTCTTTTCGTCAAAGTAAATTTGTCCTAATGCCGTATGAACATCCGCCGTTTTGAAATTAGTTTTATGGGTTTCTTCAAAATAAAATTTTGCTTTTTCATTATCTTTTTTCAAAAACCAATACCATCCTAAATTACTTGTGACCATTGGGTCGTTAGGATATTTCTCAAAAACTGGCGTAAACAGCGTAAGCGTATCTTTCCATTTGGTAGACTGGCGGAATGACAAAAAGGTAAATGCTAGCAAAATAATCGTAGCAATACTTGGAAATGCTTTGTTGGTAGAGGCTTTTTGATAAAGATAGTTTGCAAATAAGCCAATCAACATCAAGGGGCCAATAGATGACACATAAAAATAACGGTCGGCCATCAATGCACTACCTACAGGCAATACCTGCGAAACAGGGAATATTACGATTAGGAAATATAATCCTCCCCACCAGACCAGTTTGTTGCGACGACCCAAGAAATATACCAAAAGAGCAATAACAATAATACCTGCAAACGAAGAATAATACGAACTAGGTATCGTACCTGTTGGTTTTTGTGGATATGGATAAAACGCCAACATATTGGCAGGAACAAGCATTTTGAGCCAGTAAGTTAGCATTCCGTAACTTATCATAAAGAAACGCTCTCCTAAGGTATAAGATGAACTAATTACTTTAGTGGCGTTGGCTCCAGCCTCGCTTTGTGCTTTGATAGAAATCAAACCAAAAATAAGTGATATTAAGAAAAACGGCGCTTTTTCAATCCCTATCTGAACGAGATTACGACGATTTAACAAGAAATAATCGGTCAATAAAAATACGACAGGTAAGATTACGGCCATACCTTTCGAGAAACACGAAAGAACAAACAAGATTAAAGCAAACCAAAGATGCTTGTTGTTCCATTGGGTTTTACCTGATTCTTCCAGTATATCGCTATACTTGAGATACTGTCTAAAAGAAAGCAAAAGAAATAATGTGTAAAGTACGTCTTTACGCTCTGCCGCCCATACGACTGATTCGACGTGTAAAGGGTGAATCGCAAAAAGAACTGCCGTAACTGCCCCCACTAAAAAGTTTTTACTAAGTTTTTCAATAATCTTAAATACCAAAATACTGTTGAAGATATGGATAATGGTATTGTTGAGATGATACACCCATGCTGTATCTTTTACGAGGGTATATTCCAAGTAATAAGTAAGCATGGTTAGTGGATGCCAGTTACCCAAATAAAAATCACTAATAAGCTTATAAAAGTTATCGAACGAAACCTTGCGAAGGTCTTCATCATTGACAATATAAAACATATCGTCCCATACAAATCCATTCTGAAAGCCAGGTAGATAAGCGATAAAAGTAGCTCCTATGATGATACCCAAAAGTATTTTGAAATTACGAGGTGTATTTTCGATAGGAGGAGCGATAAAATTGACGGTTGAGGCGGATTTTGTTGACTGAGTTTCCACAGATTTGGCGCTCTGAGGTTTTACAGTACTCGAAGGTTTACTCTTTGCCATGAATCATTGATTAATTGAATTGCTACTAGCTAATTGCGTATTAGTAAAATTAATTACTCATCAAAAATTGTGCGAGAAATTGCCATTATTTATTTCAAGAATAGTAAATAACCTCGAACACACCCCAGTTTTGACTATAAAAAAAGCACTGGTATACAAAACCAGTGCTTTTGTGTACTTCGCTCGAAATAATTCCAATCATTAGTACTTTTCGGAATGTGTCTCCTTTAGATTAATTTATCTAATTAGATTCTTGTAAATGGATACCTATAAAAAAAGGATAAACAACAAAACATTATTGCATTTCAAACCTTCATTATTCGCTGTTAATCAACTACTTAATTGCTATATATACGAATAAGTAATTCTTACAGATTGCTTAGTATGGATACTTTTTGAAAGTATCTTTTAAACCTTACGCAAGGCCTGTTTGGTAAACTCGCTCAAAACCAATTTTCCACTTATTTCCGCTCTTTCATACAGTAAGGTATCCCAATGATTTGTATTCTGCCATAAGATTTTTTTCAGTTCGCTCAATGCTTCGGGGTTGTAAGTAGCCAATTGCTCGGCCATTCGTCTTACAGCATCGTCCATTTCAGAGATGGTTTCATATACTTCATAAAACAATCCTTGTTCCAAAGCCCATTGTGCCGAATAAAATTCGGTAGGCTTCAAAGACATTTTCGAAAATGAGGAAAGTCCAATTTTTCGACTTACGGCTGGTTCTATCACCGCAGGAATGATTCCTATATGAAGTTCGCTTAGTTTGATACTTGCTGCCCGAGTTGCGAAGCAATAATCGGTGGCTGCCACCAAACCAACGCCTCCACCAACGGCTTTACCTTGTACACGACCAATAATAATTTTCGAAGATTTTCGACAAGCATTGATTACTTTGGCAAAACCGCTAAAAAAAATTTTACCGTCTTCCAAATTATCAATGGCGAGTAACTGATTAAAATCGGCTCCCGAACAAAAAGTTCTCTCTCCGCCACTTTGCAAAATAATGATTTGCACTTTAGAATCTTCTGCCAATTTTTCTATGGCATTCGCCAAATCTTCCAAAAGTACAATTGGCATTGCATTGGTTGGTGGATGCGAAAAAGTGAGCGTCGCTACACCCGAAGAGGCAATAGAAATATCGAGGTTTGCTAATGAAGAATTTTGCATAATTAAAATATTTTTAGAAATTCCAGGACTTTTTCATCAAAAAATCATCTTTAGTTCGTTATCTTGTTAGTATAAAGATGATAAAAAATCGACAAACCTAATAGTCTTTAGATTCTTTTTATAGACTATTTGCTTAAAAATTACACTTTATCAACAAACCTTTAACTATAAAATGTACAATTCAAAAAATGATTTAGTCCGCCTTGCGGCCAAAGAATTTGCCGAGCGCCATATCCGTCCATACGTAATGGAATGGGACGAAGCACAACACTTTCCTATCGACTTGATGCATCAATTAGGGCAACAAGGATTTTTGGGTGTTCTAGTACCTGAACAATACGGTGGCTCTGGTTTGGGCTATCAAGAGTATGTGAGCATCATCGAAGAAATCGCCCAAGTGTGTGGCTCAATTGGTCTATCGGTGGCAGCACACAACTCACTTTGTACCAATCATATTTTACAGTTTGGTGACGAAGAACAAAAACAAAGATATCTCCCGAAATTGGCTTCTGGCGAATGGATTGGTGCTTGGGGCTTGACCGAACCCAATACTGGTTCAGATTCGGCTCGCATGACTTGCGTGGCACGTCGTGAGGGTGACGAATATGTACTCAATGGCTCTAAATGTTGGATTACACATGGTAAGTCAGGAAATATCGTAGTCATTATGGCACGCACAGGCGAAATTGGTGCTAAAAACAACGCCACGGCCTTTATCGTAGAAAGAGGAAACCCTGGCTTGAAATTCGGTAAAAAAGAAAATAAACTTGGTATGCGTGCCTCCGAAACAGCCGAAGTTATTCTGGAAGACTGTCGAATCCCTGTATCTGCTCGTTTGGGCGAAGAAGGCGATGGCTTTAAGCAAGCCATGAAAATTTTGGACGGAGGGCGTATCTCGATTGCTGCTTTGTCTTTGGGTATCGCCAAAGGTGCTTTGGCCGCCGCCGCAAAATATGCACAAGAACGCCAGCAATTTGGTCAAGCTATTGTGCAGTTTCAAGGAATTAGTTTCAAGTTGGCAGATATGGCTACCAAAGTTCATGCCGCCGAACTGATGACTCGCCACGCTGCTGTGCTTAAAATGGAAGGAACCAATATGACCAAAGAAGCCGCAATGGCTAAATATTATGCTTCTGAAATTGCAGTGGAGGTATCTACCGATGCTGTCCAAATCTTCGGAGGATATGGCTATACCAAAGATTTTCCAGTAGAAAAATTTTATCGTGATGCCAAACTTTGCACGATTGGCGAAGGTACTTCCGAAATACAAAAAATCGTTATCACACGAGAGTTTTTGAAGGACTACCCTTTGTGATTGAGTGATTATATTTAATGGGTATTTTACGCAATACTTTGCGTCTAAAGAGGTATTCTCCTAAAATATAACATTAAAAATGGCGGTCGAAATTAGTTTTTCGACCGCCATTTTTAATTTTTAGTCAATAAATGACTAACATTTGAGTAGTTTTTCCAAATAGGGTGCGACTTAAGTCGCACCCTATTTGGAAAATCACTCGTTCACATTTCACTCAATTACTAAATATTTCTCACTTGCGGAAAAAACAAGCGAAACTCGCTGCCTTCGCCTAGTTTACTTTTGAGTTCAACTTTTCCTTTGTGTCCTTCTACCATTTCTTTGACATAATACAATCCTAAGCCAAAGCCTTTCACATTGTGGACATCGCCTGTGTGTACTCTGAAAAATTTGTTGAAGATGTATTTTTGATCACGCTCCGAAATACCTATTCCATTATCTCGAATACTAATCACTATATCATTTCCTTGGTTGTAAGTACTAATTTTCACTTTTGGAATGATCTCACAGTATTTGAGTCCATTATCAATCAAATTGTGGATAACATTGCTGATATGGAGCTTATCAGCTTTAATAATTGCTGTACTTGCTTGTAAATCAAGCAATAATTCACCTTTTCTTTCTTTAAAAATTGGCTCGCAGTTGATACTCAAATCTTCTAGAAGCTCATGCACATCTATTTCCTCCAGATTGAGCTTATCAATTTTTTGGTCGATATTGGCTGTTTGAAGTACGGTATCTACATTTTTTTTGAGTCGAGAGGCTTCTTTTCTGATAATTGACGCATAACTAAACAATCGCTCTGGCGTATTGACAATTTCGGGTTTCATCAGAACCTCAGACGAAATAGAAATAGAAGAAATAGGCGTTTTGAACTCATGGGTCATATTGTTGATAAAATCATTCTGAATTTCGGAAAGACGTTTTTGCTTAAAAATCACCATGAGCGCATACACGAAGAAAGCCATTACCACCAAAAGGATGGTCGATGAAATAAACCAGTTATCCAAATCGCCTAGCAAAAAGAATTTTTTATCAGGAAAATATACCCCAAAATAATAATTATGGATATTGAGGTCTGGAAAACGATAATGTGCCGTAGAGTCGCTTCTATCGCAGTTTTCGGAATGACAAACAAAAGATTTATAGTTGATTCTGTCGCTCAAGCAATCATAAATTCCGTACTCAAAATTGAGACGAATATCACTTCTGGCAAACTCCTGTTTCAAGAACTCTTCCAATACTTTTGCGTTGATGGTATCATTCGTTTGAACAGTGTAATAGTTGGAGGTCACACGCTCGACGGGTTGCAAAAGTTTATTATTAGGGTTATTATTAAAATCAAGGATACGACGACTTACCACTCTTAGAGCGGAAGTCACACGCTGGTCAAAATCTCGGTCTTGGATATTATAAGCCTGCTTAAACCAAAAATATTGGATTACAATAACGCCCGCCATTAGCAAGATTGACAGCGCAACAAATATGCGTAAGGTCTTTGAATTCATAGTTCAAAATTAACGTTTATCGCCTACAAGTTCGTATCCTTTAACATTTCATTAACAGCGTTAAACTTTTGCTAAAGGCTGAACAATACCAAAATAATATTTTTAGGCACAAGGCAACAGGTACAAGGCAACAGGTACAAGGCAAAGAGTGTTAAATGTTTTTAACGACCACGGACAAGCATTTTTCCCATAGCCCACCGCCGAAAGCCGATACCTGAAAGCTTAAAGCACAATCTTAAACTTTATTTTGCGTACTAACTTAATGATCTATTTACAAACATATTTTACTTCGTGTGCTTCCCAGAGGTTAGGCACTTCCCACTTTTCAATCATACGTTGTATAACTTTTTCAGGAACGACTTCTTGTCGTTTTGAATTCTGTTGTAATAAGGTTTTGTAAGGTACTTCCAGATACACTATTTCTACAAAAGCATTATAGATAACAAACAATGATATCAGCTGTTCGCGCATTTGCATGGTAATATTTGTAGCGTTCCAAACAAAATTCTGTTGGTTTCTAAGATATTCCTTCGCTTGTTCTTTGGCAAGTTGAATTACCTTTCCATTTCCCTTGGTATCCGTTGGAGAAATTTTGAGCTTTCTTCGCAAATCATCCAAGCTTATTACGGGCAAGTCTCCACAGTCTTTTTGAATCCAGTAATCCTTACCTGTACCCGCTATGCCTGACATAAGAATCACTTTTACTCTTGATTCATCAAACAACAAGGTATCAGGATAGAGAGAATCTTGACGAAAAAACTCAAATCTGCTATAATTTGAGGGAAATACTCGCTTAGTTCCCCAACATTCTTGTTCTTGGCAAAGGAGTTCAAATAGCGCTACTTTTTCCAAAAATTGTTTCTGATCCTCACAAATACGACCCAATACATCTGCCTTTGCCAGCATCGCCAGCAGTTTAGTATCTACTTCCAAACTAGCCTTGATGAGCGTTTGATCTGGTGAAGTTTTTTCAAAAATCCATAAAGGTAAACCGTGATAGCGTACCAGTTTGGCTATTTGTTCTCGGTACTCAAATGGCATCGCAAAGTCTTGATAAAGAATTTGTCTCACCGTTCGTTCGCCTTTCTTAGCATGCCCAGGCGACGATATTCTCCCATGCTCATCTACGACGGTAGTCGAACGTTTTTCGATATCATGCATCAATCCAGCATACCATAAAATACTTTGTTCAGTTTGTGTCAATTCTTTGTATTCTGGTAATGAGGTTAATGCCTCTAATACCATTTGAGTATGTACTGCCACATTGCCCTCTGCATGATGAATTGCATCTTGTGGCACATTGTCCATTTGGCGTACCCAATCGTATCGAGCACTCCAATATTCCCATGTTTGGTTATCTATAGTTAACATTTGCTTTTTTCCAATTTTTAGTCCAGTGTTCATCGGTTTTTACGTGACCTTTACGCACATATTTGAACACATGATGTTGAAAGTCATCCACTTCAAAAGCCTCTATATTTCGAGTGACGATACCCTCACAGGTGCATAAAAGCTGCGTTTGGGCATCTACAGAGCCAAACTGGCTTGGTTGGGCAGTCAAGGTCAATATCTCTTTCTCGTAAAGCTGTTGTGTATAATTACTGAGCGATACCCTTGCCAGTACAGGAACTGTAGGTAAGTCTAAAACTCCTGCATAGAAGCATACCTCTTCCCAAGAAAGCCA
>NZ_JBMLSD010000075.1:34063-38177 GCF_049240685.1 Flectobacillus sp. | reverse complement strand
TCTTGGACTAGCTATTGCTTCAGTTTTTAAAATTGTATAAAAAATAAGTCCAAGACTAAGTCTTGAACTAGTCTAATCTTTTTTAATATTAGGCAAAAGATCATTATGATACTTTGCTATCTAGTTCGAGACTTTGTCTCGGACTGGCTATTGTTACAGTTTTAAACTGTTTAAAATTGAGAGTCCAAGACGAAGTCTTGAACTAGTAAGATTTTTCTTCTAAGCAAAAGCTCATTGTGATACTTTGCCCTTTATTCAAGGACAGACTACACTATTGTACTTCATACTTTTGTACATCCAATTAAAATACTATTTAACTTATGAAATTAACCTTTACTTATCTCTTGATTCTGATTGCCCTCCTTGCAAGTACTCCGCTTTATGCTCAGAATAAAGTCTCTATCAGCGGGAAAGTGATTGACGCCAAGACTTCTGAAGTCATGTCCTACGCCAGCATCCGTTTACTCGATGCTAAAACCGAAAAATTAATTACAGGTGGAATCACTAACGAAAAGGGCATTTTTTCACTCCAAGTTCCTTTGGGAGTTTATAGAGTGGCTGCCGAATTTATGGGTTATAAAATCTGGAAATCTGATATTTTAACACTCAATAAATCGAATTCCGCTATTGACCTTGGTAATATTTCTCTCGAATCACAAAGCCAGCAACTTACAGAGGTTGAAGTTAGGTCTGAAAAAAGTACTATGGAAATGGCCTTGGATAAAAAGGTATTCAACGTAGGCAAGGATTTGGCGAATGCAGGCGGTACGGCCAGTGATATACTGACGAATATTCCTTCGGTATCTGTTGAACCCGACGGTGGTATCAAACTAAGAGGAAGCGATAATGTCCGCATCTTAATCGATGGTAAACCATCTGGGCTAGTCAGTTTTAAAGGTGGTGCTGGACTACAATCTCTACAGGCAAGCATGATTGAGCGAGTAGAAGTAATCACGAACCCTTCGGCTAGATACGAGGCAGAAGGTATGGCTGGCATTATTAACATCGTTCTGAAAAAAGATAAAAAACAAGGTTTCAATGGTTCCTTTGATGTGATTACGGGCTATCCTGTCAATGAAGGTTTGGGAATTAACATGAATTACCGTCACCAAAAACTAAACTTTTTTCTGAATTATGGTATCGCTTATCGTATTACACCCAATATTGCTCATAATTTTCAACGTGTTTTTGACGGAGATACTACCCTGCTTTCAGACCAAAATCGTAATGGAAATTTGAAGGGTTTTAATAACAACATTCAAGGTGGCTTGGATTATTTCTTTTCAGAAAAAAGCTATTTGACTGCCTCCTATCTATTTCGTCGCTCGGATGCTCGTCGAATCACAGATTTGGTCTATAAAGATTATGTAAACTCCTTAAACAATCTTGTTAGAACGACCTATCGCCAACAAGACGAAAAAGAAACCGAACCAAACTCTGAATACGCTTTAACATATCGTCGAGATTTTGACAAAAAAAATCATAATTTTTCTGCCGAAGTACGCTATATCGATAACTGGGAACGCTCTGACCAATTATTTACACAAAATGCATTTAAACCCAATGGCTCGGTTGATCAAGCCCAAACTTTATTACAAAACTCCTTGAATGATGAATATGAAAAACAGTGGTTATTTCAGACGGATTATTCAAAACCAATACACAAAGACGGAAAAGTTGAGTTAGGAGCGAGGGCCAATTTTAGAGATATGGTCAACGACTATGTGGTAAATCAACAAAACGAAAATGGCGTATTTGTTCCACTGCCTGGGTTAAAAAACTACTTTATTTATACCGAAAACATCAACGCCGTGTACGGAATCGTAGGGGACAAATACAAAAAATTATCCTATCAGGTAGGATTAAGAGCTGAATGGACTAATGTAAAAACTACCCTACGAGAAACCAATGAAGTAAACCCCAGAAATTACTCAAACCTATTTCCTAGCGCCCATATTGCTTGGGAAATGCCCAACGAAAACTCTCTACAACTTAGCTTTAGTCGTCGTGTAAGACGACCATTCTACAATGATTTAAGTCCTTTTGCCACCTTTTCAGATAATCGTAACTTTTTTGGAGGTAATCCAAATCTTAATCCAGAGTTTACAAACGCTTTTGAAATTGGTCATATCAAATACTTTAAATTTGGGTCCTTAAGTTCATCTTTGTTCTACAGAGATACCAAAGACAAAATTCAAACGATTAGAAGTGTGAATGATTTGGGATTTGCTACAACAAGACCTGAAAATTTAACAGGAGAAAAATCATTTGGCTTAGACATCGCTTCACAGGTCAATTTTTATCAATGGTGGAAAAGTGATTTTAGTTTCAGTATCTTCAACGCCGATATCGATGGCAGTAATATCGATGAGAACTATAAACGAAATACCCAAAGCTGGTTTGCAAGACATACCTCAAAATTCAGTTTGCCCAACCGCCTAGATATTCAAGTAAGAGCTAATTATGAAGCTCCTCAAAAAACTGTACAAGGCAGACGTCTCTCGATGTATTATATCGACTTTTCGGTGAGCAAGGAAGTTTTTCAAGGAAAAGGTACACTCAATTTAAACATAATGGACATTTTCAATACCAGAGTTTCTCGTTTTGTGACAGAAGGAGCCAATTTTATTACCGATGGTAGTTCGCAATTTAGAAGAAGACAAATTAATCTTACCCTCAACTATAGAATAAAAAATGCTAAAAAAGTAAAAAGTATCATCAGTGACGAAACCAATTAGGCAAAAGCTCATTGTGATACTTTGCCCCAAACATTCAATTTTTATATCAACTAAAACAAATCTCAGCTTATGAAAAAAATCCTCGGACTTATTGCAGGCTTGCTTTTGATGCAAGAAGCATCTTCTCAAACACTCAATGTTGCCACTTATAATTTAAGACTTAACACGTCTGGCGATGGTATCAATGCCTGGCCAAATCGTAAGGAGGAAGTTAAAAAATTGATTCGTTATCATGAATTCGATATTTTCGGAACCCAGGAGGGGTTTGTTGGTCAATTAAAAGATTTGGTCGAAATGCCTGAATATACCTACACGGGAGTAGGGCGAGACGATGGTAAAGAAGCAGGAGAACACTCTGCGATTGTTTACCGCAAAGACAAATTCAAGTTATTGGAGCATGGAGATTTTTGGTTGAGCCAAACGCCAGATAAACCCTCGAAAGGCTGGGATGCCACCTGTTGTAATCGTATTTGCTCTTGGGGAAAATTTAAAGAAGTAAAATCAGGAAAAACGTTCTACTTCTTTAGTGTTCACTTCGATCACCAAGGGGTTGAGGCTCGTCGTCAATCAGGTTTCTTAATGGTTCAAAAGATTAAAGAAATTGCCAAAAACATGCCTGTTATTTGTGTAGGAGATTTCAACTCTACACCAGATACCGAGCAAATTAAGATTATGCAAGCGTCATTGGGTGATTCTTATTTGGTATCAAAAATGCCTCCGTATGGTCCTGTTGGCACATTTAATGGCTTCAAACATGACGCTCCACTCAAAGATAGAATCGATTATATTTTTGTAGATAAGCATTTTGAAGTATTAAAATATGCCGTGTTAACAGATGCTTATGATAACAAATATCCTTCAGACCATCAACCAGTGGTGATAAAAACGGTATTCAAATAATAATTACAATCCCATCAAAAGAGTATTTTTGATGGGATTTTTTCTTGCTATTTTTCTTAGCCAAAATCTCAAATAAATTCTCAAATTGGGGGCTCAAAAGACTAATTTAGTACAAAAATTCACACTTCAAAAGTTATAATAAACGGCCTTCTAAATATAACTTTTGAAGTGTGAAAGGGGAGCAAAGTATCACTGTGACACTTTGCTTTTCGTCCAAATTTTTACAGAATCAACGTTTTTAAAAAAATATAAGTTTTTGTATTTTTTTAAAAAAATTAACTTTGACCTTCACTAATCCTAAACTCACAAGAGAAAAATATTACAATATAGTCAGCATAATTGTTTGAGAACTCATGCGTTGAAAGTAAACGATTCAATACAAAACTCTGAGCGCAAAGATTTGAAGAGATTGCTGCTTACTTTAGGCTTTCAGGTATCAGCTTTCGGCCATGGGCTTTGGATAAAAGCATTTCTAA